>JAHDDD010000048.1 GCA_020629535.1 Saprospiraceae bacterium | reverse complement strand
GGATTGATGCTAAAATGGCTACTCACTTTAACAAAAGACACGGCTTACACATTATAAAGAAGTGGAGCTAGGCGGATTCGAACCGCCGGCCTCTTGACTGCCAGTCAAACGCTCTAGCCAACTGAGCTATAGCCCCTTTGAGGTGGACTGCAAATGTACAAAATCCGATTTTTCAAGGGAAGTACTCCGAAAGTTAAATTTCCACATAATGAAGCTTTTGGTGTCCCGTCAACAACATGAGTGATCTTCACAACTGCCCATCAGTCACCCACATTGACAAATTAACACCATATTTGCCTCTGCATTTGCCATAATGACATCAAATTTCGAATGGTCTGAGATTTGATGAATTTGGTTGTATTAAAAATTCAATTGACTATGCAAAAAGGACATATAAGCGTACAGACGGAGAATATTTTTCCCATTATCAAAAAATTCCTTTACAGTGATCAGGAGATCTTTTTAAGAGAGTTAATCTCAAATGCGATGGATGCCAGCAGCAAATTGCGAACGCTTTCATCAAGAGGTGATTATAAAGGTGAGTTGGGAGATATGACCATCGACATCATCCTGGATAAGGACAATAAAACATTGACCATCAAAGACCAGGGTATAGGTATGACTTCACAAGAAGTCGAGAAGTATCTCAATCAAGTAGCATTTTCTTCAGCGCATGACTTTTTAAAAAAATACAAAGACGATGCAAACATCATTGGTCATTTTGGTTTAGGTTTTTACTCTGCCTTTATGGTGGCGGATAAAGTAGAAGTTGTCACAAAATCTTACAAGAAAAGTAAAGGAGTAAAATGGACGTGTACAGGCGAACCGGAATACACCATTGAAGACAGTGAAAAGAAAGATAGAGGAACAGAAGTAATCTTGCATGTTGGAGAAGACAGCGTAGAGTTTTTAGAAAAAGAGAGAATACAAACATTGCTTGATAAGTATTGCAAATTTCTACCTACACCCATTCGTTTTGGAACGAAGACTGAATATTATTACGAAGGAGAAGGAGAGGAAAGAACACAAAAGACCAAAGAAGTTGACAATATGATCAACAACACTTCTCCACTTTGGAAGAAGAAACCCAATGGTCTGAAAGATCAACACTATAGAGATTTTTATAAAGAACTGTATCCGTACAGTCCAGAACCATTATTTTGGATTCATCTCAACATTGATTATCCGTTTAACCTGACGGGTGTATTGTATTTCCCGAAGTTGGGCAACAACTTAGAAATTCAAAAGAATAAAATTCAACTGTATTCCAATCAGGTCTATGTAACGGATGATGTAAAAGAGATTGTACCAGAATTTTTGTTGTTGTTGCATGGTGTGATAGATTCACCTGATATTCCATTGAATGTATCAAGAAGTTATTTGCAGAGTGATTCTAATGTAAGAAAGATCACCAGCTATATCACCAAGAAGGTGGCTGATAAGCTGAAACAATTACATAAAAAAGATCCAGAAGCATTCGCTTCTAAATGGGACGATATCGGCGTATTCGTTAAGTATGGAATGATCTCGGAAGAGAAATTTTATGACAAGGCAAAATCATTTGCACTTTTCAAGAATACCAAAGATGAAGCCTTCTTGATTGATGAATACCTTGAAAAGATTTCTGTCAAACAAACAGACAAAAATGATAAAAAGGTAATCATCTATACGCATGATCCAAAGGCACACCATTCATATATAGAATCTGCAAAGAATAAGAAATATGATGTTTTGGTTTTCAATCATGTCATTGACAATCACTTTATTCAACATCTGGAAAGCAAACTTGAGAACGTAACTTTCGTGAGAGTAGATGCTGATACTGCCGATAAGTTGGTTGAAAAAGACAAGAAGGAAAAAAGTGTCCTCGATGATACTCAAAAGGAAAAAGTAGAAGGTATTTTCAAAACAGCTGTAGGTGAAAAATCTGAAGCAACCATTCAGATGAGAGCATTGTCTAAAAAAGATCATCCGGTCATGATCACCAAACCAGAATTTATGAGAAGGATGAAAGAGATGCAAGCACTTCAAGGTTCTATGCCAGATATGTATCCTGACATGTACAATGTGATTGTAAATACCAATCACGAATTGATTTCAGAAAGATTGCTTAAAATGCGCGGAGCAGATAAGAAGGAAGAATTCGCCAACTACCTTATCATGCTTGCTAAGTTGAACCAAAACATGCTGAAAGGAGAGGAGATGAGTGACTTCATTTCTAAGAGTTTTGAGTTTATGAAATAGAGGTTAAATACTATATCAATTAAATTGCGGGAGGGGATCCCGATTTGGCGGGTGTGGGAGCCTGCCTTGGAGGGCCGCTTTAAATCGGGAAGATTTTTTGTTTCCTTTTTTATCTTGAAAAAAGGAAATGTAAAGTAAATATTTAGTGAGCGGATGTGTTTTCATGTTCGCTCATTTTTTATTCATATGAATAATAACAAGGTTACATTTTTTTAGTGAAGGCAACTTCGCTAGCTTAGTGGGATAAAAGAAAGCTGATATGAAAGTAAACCTTAAAAGCACAGACAGTCTTAATAACTTTACCGCACAAAACGAAGATGGACATACTATAAATCTGTCAAGCGATGGATCAGCAGTCGGCCCAATGCAATCTGTTCTCATGGCAATCGCTGGCTGTAGCAGCATTGACATTGTGATGATTCTCGAAAAGATGAGACAAGACTTGAAGAATATCGAGGTGGAAGTTGAGGCAACCCGTCGTGAAGAAATACCAAGGATTTTTACGGAAGTAAAATTGCATTATATTCTGACAGGTGATTTAAAAGAAAAGAAGGTGGAGCAAGCCATTAATTCTTCCTTAGAAAAGTATTGTTCGGTTTCAAAGATGATTGAGAAGTCTGCGGTGATAAGCTCAAGTTTTGAGATTAAAGCTGATTCTTAAACAGGATAAGTCTAGTCAGTTTTAAAACTTACTTTTGTTCCATAATTTTATATCATGAAATCATACAATATCATTGCCCTCATTACAATCAGTCTTTTGTTTTCTTGCAAGCCTCAAATTCAGATTGTAGAGTCACCTCCAAAGATCATAGAGAAGATCGTTGAAGTTGAACCCGAGAAAAAAAATCCTAAGAATCTAATTCTCATGATCGGCGATGGAATGGGTTTGACACAGATATCTGCGGGAATGTATTCTAACGAAAATTATACCGAGTTGGAAAGATGTCCTATAGTGGGACTCCAAAAGACACATGCGAGTGATAATCTTGTGACCGATTCTGCAGCATCGGCAACGGCTTTTGCATGTGGTGCAAAATCATACAATGGTGCGATTGGCGTTGACCAAGATACAATGCCCGTTAAATCAATTTTGCATTATGCAGAGCAGCAAGATTTGCCGACAGGACTGGTGGTAAGCTCAACCATCGTTCACGCAACACCAGCAGCTTTTTATTCGCACAATAAGTACAGAAAAAATTACGAAGAGATTGCTGCCGACTTGATAGATGCGGATGTTGACTTTTTGGTTGGTGGAGGAAAAAAATTCTTCGACCGACGAAAAATGGATGATAGAAATTTGTTGGCAGAATTGAGTGAAAAGCAATATTCTGTTTCTCACTTTGCAGAAAAAGACATAGAAGCCATAAATCCTTCATCTGATAAAAACTTTTTATTTCTAACGGCAGACCAAGATCCAATTCCAGTCTCTGGAGGTAGGGATTATTTATTGCCGGCATCTCAAAAAGCAATAAATTATCTCGACAGCAAATCGAATGATGGTTTTTTCTTAATGATCGAAGGATCACAAATCGATTGGGGTGGACATGCAAATTTGGCCAGCTATGTAGTGAGCGAATTTCTTGAATACAACGAAATAATTGGTCATGTTTTGGACTTCGCAGAAAAAGATGGAAACACTTTGGTAGTTATAACTGCAGACCACGAAACAGGAGGTTTGGCCATCAATCCTGGTTCCAGCATGGATAGTTTAACCACCCAATTTACAACAGACAAACACACTGCGACCATGGTTCCGGTCTTTGCTTATGGGCCTGGAGCGGAAGAGTTTTCAGGTATTTATGAAAACACTGAAATCTTTGAGAAGATGAAAAAAGTGTTTATCGATGCAAGAGTTCAAGATTGATTAGAACAAAGAGGGTCATTCATTTGTAATACTTCTATGATTGAATCTATTGTAATAGGAGGAGGCTGTTTTTGGTGCCTCGAAGCTGTTTTTAATAAATTAAAGGGTGTAAAAAGTGTTGTTTCCGGATACGCAGGAGGACATATCAAAAATCCCGCATACCGCGAAGTATGTAACGGTACGACAGGACACGCTGAGGTCATAAAAATCGATTATGACTCTGATGTTATTTCAAAAGAAACTCTTTTAGAATTATTCTTTAGCTTTCATGATCCCACCACTTTAAACCGTCAGGGAAATGACGTTGGTACTCAATACAGAAGTGTTGTATTTTATAAGGACGAATCAGAAAAGAAGGAAATAGAAGATTTTATCAGTGGGAAGGCATCAATGATGTGGAACAATCCTATCGTTACAGAGATTGCTGAGCTTCCGGTTTTTTATCCTGCGGAGGATTATCACCAATCTTATTTCGATAATAATAAGATGCAACCCTATTGTATGATTGTGATCAATCCTAAAGTGAAAAAATTGAAGCAAAAGTATAGTACTTTGTTGGTCAATGATTAGCGTTCTGGATAAAAAAATAATGTTTGGTAGACCTACATTGTTGCTAATCCAAATAAAATTCAATGATCTCATTTCCTTTTTCCAAGATGAAAAACGAAACCAAAAAATCTTCCCGATTTTATGCAGCCCACCTTGGCTGGCTCCCGCACCTAATTTATCCCGATGTATCGGGACCAAATCGGGATTGCCACCCGCATTGATCAAATAAGTATTTTAGCATAAAAATCTCTTCAAATATTTCTATATAATTTAATTGATAACGAAAAAATGAATATTAAAATCCTCAAAAATGAAAACAAAAGAAAATTATAATACACTCAACGCAGACGAGCAAAGAGTTATCTTGAATAAAGGAACGGAAATGCCTTTCACTGGCGAATATGATAAGTTTTATAAGAAAGGAAATTATTATTGCCGTCAATGCGAAGCGCATCTATACACTTCAGAACATAAATTCGATTCTGGCTGTGGATGGCCTGCATTTGATGATGAAGTAGAAGGTGCGGTAAGACGTGTACCTGACGCAGATGGGAGAAGAACTGAGATCGTATGTGCTAACTGCGATGGTCACTTGGGTCATGTTTTTATTGGTGAACATTTGACCGCCAAGAATACAAGACATTGCGTTAATTCTATCTCTATGATTTTCAAAGCAGATGACTAAACGTAAATGATTCCTTCTTGAGGATCGCCAAATTGAGTACCCTTATCTTCAAAATATCTCTTGCCACTCAACCAGCATAAAATGGCATCAATCTGATGATAGTTTGTTATCTCATTTGAGATAACAATGTTAAAATTACTTTCAATAAATTCGATCAGATCCTTTGTGGGATTTTTTTCCTTCTTATTATAAAGAGTATCGCGCATCAATGTCCTTGCAAATTCAGCAGGGTAACATTCAATGAATTTGATTTGCGGGAATTTTGATTTTAAGGCAATGGCCCTTGCTGTTAATCCACCCAAAAACATAGGAGACATGGCTTTGGTTTCAATGTCGCATTTTCTAAAATGAAAATTTTCTCCTTTGCCATAATAGGCCAGAGGCAACGTCAAAGGTGCATCGATACAAATCATCTTTGGATTGATTTCTTCAATGCAACTTTTGATAAATGCATCTGCATCTTTCTTCTTTTGAGATTGCTTTACATGAAGTTGGTTGTTGTTAAGATAACAGACGACTGTGGTGCCAGCCATTTTTGATCCGTAATCAATGCCTATGTGATTGGTTGATTCGAATTCCACTATTTAAGGTCGAAATAGATTTTCACAGTGCCACATTCTTGTTTCGCAGCATTTGGATCGGCTTCGAAAATATAGGCTTCAACGATTGCTAATACTTTTCTTCGTATACTCTTATCCGTTACAGTAGAGTTGTTTTCGTCAATTTTTGCTGCAGTAACCTGCCCTTCGCGATTTACTTTGGTTAGAATAAATATTTGTCCTGTTGTAATTTCTCGCAATGCATTCAATGCTGTCTGATCTGCAGATACAATTCCACGTGGCTTTTGATTCCAATCAACAAGACAGTTTTTGGCGTAGGAATTTGATTCAATATTTTCGTGCACAGCACTGGCATCTTCAGAAGCTTCTGTCTCTTCAGTGACTTCTTCAATGGTTTCTATCTGTTCTTTTGTTTCGGTGATTTCCTGTTTTGGTTTACATGAGAAAATCAGAACTGAGATTGACAAAAGAGTAAGTAATTTTATGTGTACGTGAGCCATTTTCAAAAATTTAAACAAATGTATTGAATTAGTGGATGGATTCTGGATCAATATCAAAACAGATTTCGCCAAAATTTACCAAAGCATTGAATAAGCTTATTTTCTCATAATCGTAGATTTGATTCGCTGAGATTTCAGCCATTTCTATAATTCCTTTATCCAATAGATGTTGACGCATACAACCTTTTAGCAAGGGCTGGACCGGAGTATGCCATTTTCCTGCTTTCAACAATGCTACATTGCAATAGTAAGTGTCTGTAATCATTCCTGCTTTGATGATGAGAATATCATCAGCCTTGGCTCGTGAGTCATATAGCCTATGAAGGAAACCCCTGTTTTCGTGTTTAAATGAATAGTCTTCTTTTGTTTCAACCAGCTTTAAGCTGCTGATTTGTTTTTTCTTGTAAGGACTATACTTGATTTGTTTGATGTGTTCATCATATACCACTCTGCATTTGGTGTAGATGTGTTGAAATTCTGGAGGAACATGAATATAATCTTTGAGCTGCGGAGGATTCCCATTATTGTAATGAGAACGATGGGTGTAACTAAGCCTCTGCTGGTGATAATGCAAAAGAGGTATTTGACCCTTGTTTATTTGTATGGTTTCTAGAAATCGGGACATAAACTTTATCTATCATTTCTTTGTACTCTCTCTCACATGAACTTTGAGCTGTGATACCTCCGCCACTTCTATAAAAGAGTTTGCCATCTTGTTGCTCTATGAATCTTATCATTACGCAAGAATCAAGATTCTGACCATCAAAAATACCACAAACTCCGGTATAGTAACCACGGTCTCTCATTTCTGACTCACGAATAATTTCACATGTTTTTCTTTTTGGAGCACCACTAACACTTCCTGCAGGGAGTAGCTTAGAAAGTATAGTCCCAACTTCAAGCGAATCTATTAAAGTTCCACTGATTTTTGAGCTCATTTGAAAAAGGTCAGTATCGTGACCATTGACCCTTTCGGTGTATGCGAAAGTATCGACTATTACGTTTCTGGCAATTTGACTCAAATCATTTCTCAATAGATCAACAATCGTAGCGTGTTCTGCCATTTCTTTCTTGTCGTTTCTTAAAATATTCTCAGCATTGGGAATACCCGCATCGATGGTACCTTTCATCGGAAATGTTGAAATGATACCGTCTTTAATCTTGATGAAACTTTCAGGCGAGAAACAAACAAATTCATTTTCCATATGAATCCTATACCTCGCTTTCGATTGACGGAAAATATCGGAGAGACTCACATTGGTTTTAATCTCAGTTGGAAAAGTGAGATTTAACAGATAGCTATTGCCAAAATTTATTTCTTGCTGCACATATCTAAAGGCTTCCTCGTATTTCCCGAAAGGGACCGGAAAACTCTGAAACTTAATTTCTTTATCAGATTCAATTGGGAGAGAAAGGTTCTCAAAATCAAAGTGGAGATTTTGAGGAAGTTCATCCAATCTGTAGATCAGTGGTTTCTTCAGCTCGAAATCCAAAATAAAAATGAATGGAGTAGCTACACTGCTCCATTCATTCATTTGTCTCCATATTTTAGTTATATCGTTCAAGCCAGATTTATAATGTAAAAACCGACACGATAGTTTCCGCAATTGACTATTTCTTCAATATGCTGTTGTATTTATTTTCGTCCAATACAAGATCAATGGCAGCTTCAATTTCTGAATCATCACTCAATTTTTGGAATGCCTTTCCTTCTTGTAGAAAATATCTTGTTGCCATCTCTTTTTGAATTGCATCAACTATAGCACGTTCATTGGCACGGATGGCTTTTTCTTTCTCAGCATTGATTTTCGTCTGAAGTGCTTTGAATTCGTTGTTCAATTCATTAGACAATCGTTCCTCCTCGATTGTTTCTTTCAGTTCATCGATCTTTTTCTCGGTCTCTGTTTCATATTTGAACTTTGAGTTATTGACAAAAGAAACGAATTTTTCGAAGTCATTGAATTTTACCATTTCAATGCTGTCAGGTTTTGTTTTTCCTTTCAGATAGTCCGTGGTGAAATTGAAAATGACATTTTCTTCCGCAAGATTTTTCAATACGACCGGTGTGAATGGTGCTTCAAGAGCAACATCCGGTGTAACACCTCCACCATCCAATACAGGTCTTCCATTTTTGGTTTTGAATGATGATCTTTTGTGGTCGGGAATATCAACGGGTTCGCCGTCTTCATATTCAATGCTTTGAATACATCTTCCACTTGGAATATAGTATTTTGAAGTAGTTAATTTTACTCTCGAGTTGTATCCGAGGTCTTTGGTATTTTGAACCAATCCTTTACCATAACTTCTTTGACCCATGATCACTCCTCTGTCAAGATCCTGCATTACGCCTGAAACAATCTCTGAAGCAGAAGCAGATTTTTTATTGATCAAAACCACAAGAGGTAATTCTGTGTCCAATGGTTCTGCTTGGGTGGAGAAATTTTGGTCTCTTTCCTTGACCTTGCCTCTGGTGAATACCACTTCCTCTCCTTTGTTCACAAAAAGATTGCAGATGCTGATTGCTTCTCTCAACAATCCTCCACCATTGTCTCGCAGATCGAGAATGAGGCCTTGTAAATTTTCATCCTCCTTCTTCAAATCCTTAATAGCTCGTCGGATATTTTTAGAAGCATTGGGTGTGAATGTGGTCAATGAAATATAACCAACATTGTCTCTGATGATTCCACTATAAGGGACATTTGGAATGTCAATGGCTCCTCTTTCCAAATCAATGGTTTTCATTTGACCATTGCTTGCTTGCTTCACTTTTAACTTGAGAGTTGTACCAGGAACACCTCTTACAAACTGTGTAACTTCCTCAGTTGTTTTGCCTTTTGTGCTTTCACCATTGACTTCGATAACCTGATCACCTGCTTCTATTCCGGCTTCCACCAACGGAGATCCTGCATAAGGTTCAACGATGGTAATGTAATCTCCAATTTTCTTTACGGAAGCACCAATACCATCATACTTTCCTTCTGCACTTATTCGGTAACTTTCGACTTGTGATTCAGAAATGTAATTGGTGTAAGGGTCGAGCGAGTTGACCATGGCATCGATTCCAGTTCTCATCAATTGACCCGGATCGATATCATCCACATAATTGGCGTTGAGTTCTTTGTAGACTTTTACGAAGATTTCAATGTTTTTTGAAATTTCATAGAGTTTATCATTGTTTACAACAGTGTAGGACATCAGCACTGCTGAAACGATAATGAGGGCGAACATTTTTTTAGTCATAGAAAATCAAATTGTAACACAAAATTAAGAAGTGCGATGAAATGATCTGTAATTGAACGAACAGCAATTGCGTTCTATTGGTTTCAAATTGTCAATATTATGGGGATTTATCAATTCAAAAGCCTAAAATCGGATGAAATTGAGCAAAAACCTGACTGACAATTATGCATCACAGATATGTTATTGTAAAGTAAATGCTATCAATTAAAAATATGTGGGTCAATTCTTGTGTTTATCTTTATAAAAAATCATAAAATGAATCGAATAAAAAAGGCAGTATACTTCTTGCTGATAGGCGGTTTAGGTCTATTCATCACGACAGGAACAAGTTCATGCAAAACAAAAGAAGGATGCGGTTTGGAAGATAAATATTCAGCTCCAGTTGACAGAAATGGAAATTTATCGACTAAAAGAGGTGACAGTAATTTGTTCAGCAAAAAACAGAGGAAAAGAAAGAAGGGGAGTTAGTATCATGTTGGAATGCTGAAAGACCGATCAGATTGATTACTAACATTCATTATAAAATGTAAACATGCGAAAATTTTCAACAATGTTATTGCTTCTGTTTTTTGGAACAGCTTGCATGGCACAGTACTTTTCAAAACCTGTTGAATCTTTCTCAAGAAAGAAAACAGCTTACCTCACATTAAAATCTGGCAAAGAAGTAGAAGGGCGAATCAAGGATATTGACAGAAAGAAAGGGTTGATCGAAGAGATCACCATCATGAACGAGAAAAAGAAGAAAAAGAAATATCCAGCCTCAGAAATTGCAAATATGTATCTCCCGCAAAGTGGTTTTGATAAATTGGATTCTGCTCTTGATTTTGCATATGACATCCAACAATGGGATGCAGAAGATATCAATGGTGAGCACATCAAAAATGGATACGCTTATTTTGAACAATCAATGACACAGGTCAAGAAGAAAAAGAAAATGGAAGTTTTGATGCAGCTCTTAAATCCTGCTTTCCCTCAAAAGGTAAGAATATATCATGATCCTTGGGCTAGCGAAACTGCGAAGGCGAGCATTGGTGGATTTACTGTTGCAGGAGGTGCGGACAAATCTTATTACGCCAAAATAGGAGATGACGTAGCATACAGAATTGCAAAGAAAACGTATGACGACGACAAACCTAAAGTGTTTTCAGATTGTCCGGATTATTACGGAACCATGAAAGCAAACAGTTGGAATAAATTCCCTGAAGTTCTTTTCAACTACAGCAAAGAGTGTAAATAACTAAGTCAGATAATTAGTGAGCTCTGCCTCACTAATTTTTTTCTTGTGATCCTTGAGTGCAAGGATCACAAGAAAAATACTTAGACCAGGAAATACCGCTAACCACCACGCACTAAAGTAGGCTCTCGATGCATTTAGCATCGATCCCCAACTTACAGTTTCCAGCTCCAAACCAATACCCAAAAAGCTCAATGTAGCTTCAATTAAAATTGCACCCATAAAAGCATAGATCGCAGACACCCATACCGGTTCTACCACTTGAGGTAACAAATGTTTCAACCACAATCGCATCGTACCAATACCAAATCCTTCGGCAGCGCTTACAAAGTTCTGATTTTTCAATTTTAAGACTTCGCCTCTAATGTATCTTGTCAATGGACGCCAACGAAACATTGAGATGACAAGAATGATTGGCCAAACCCCTCTATAATTTATAATAGACACCAATACCACAATCAAAAGTATCAATGGTATTGATCTCGAAACTTTAATGCTTCCAAGTACAATTTGATCCAGAGGAACATTCCATTTTCTTTGATTAGGGAAAATCTTGGAGCCAAAAATGGAAACCAGTATTAGCAATATAAGAAGCAAAAAGATCGTAATTCTAGATGTTCCGAATGTAAGATAGAATATGATCAAACCGGTGATTAAAAATTGTACAATCAACACTGGCCAAGCCAACTTCAGTTTATCATTCCCAAAGTAACCAGCTGCCATCCCGATGATCAACGATATGATCACTGTTATCAATGTACTTACACCTGCAATGATGAATGAAATTTTCGCACCATTGATCAGTCCCCACATGACATTCCTTCCCAAAGCATCCGTTCCAAAGACAGAACCAGATTGTGAGAACGGTCCAATGTATTGATTTTGAATATCTACCATTGAGGCTTTCGTGTCACTATCAAATACAATAGCAATAATCACAAGAAGTAGATAAAGAATCAAGACTGCGCCAGACCATCCTGAAGGAATGTATTTGTTTTTGATCGGACCTCTCATGAATTGCTCAAATTGATTCTTGGATCAAATCTTTTGTAGAGTGTATCTGCAAGCCAAAAAGCAAAGATGTTGAGCAAAGCAGTTATAAAAACGACAGGAAAAACTACATTCCAGTCTGCGAGCAATACAGATTTGTATATCAATCTGGACATTCCCGGAATATTGAAGATAACTTCAATAACGAGTGATCCTAAAATGATGTTGGGCAATACCTCAGTGAACAAAGTCACGATTGGTATCATGGCATTCTTGAGTCCGTGTTTCTTTAGTATATCTGAAGTCGAATTGCCTTTTTGTCTGGCGTACAAAATATGGGGCTTCGCTAGCTCATTTCTCAAACTGTTGGCTGTATGCGCTGACACATACCCTATGCCATGTGCGCTGGCACAAAGAATGGGTAATATCAGATTTTTAAAATTCGAAATCACATTGACAAAAGGACTGTCAGAGACAAAACTGATGGAGTGAGTTGACGGAAAAATATTCGTCCAACTTCCATAATCTGAACTAGTGAAAAATATCAGCAACAAAGTCGAAAGCCAGAATATAGGCATGCTGTATAAAAGATCGAAAAACTTAGCAACCAATGTCCAGATGGATGATTCACGCTCCACTTGTTTGTATCCTAAAAATATTCCAAAGGAAAAAACCAATAAGAACACACATATACCAGGGAAAAGAGACCAAAGAATAGCATTCTTGATTTTTTCCCAAACTGGTTTTCCATCTATCGTTGAATAAATTTTTGCTCCACCAAAAAGTGAAGTGACCCATTGGTGGTATCTGTTGTTGGTTCCGTGCCACCTAATTGTTGGGAATGTTGAAGTGTTTTTCTTTTGGATCAATTCGTTTAGTAAAGCAGAATCTGAATTGAATGGATGTCCATTAAAAAGAGCAGATTCGAAATCAAGCAGACCTTCAAGGTTATTTCTTTTTAACTCCTCTCTTTGACTTAAGTATTTTTCAATCTTTGTCCATGTATGGCCATGTTGCATAAGCTTTTTGGCCAATGCTCTTTGACTGGGTAAAACAATTTTGTGCCAATCATTTGGATAATACTGAGGGAGGATGCTGAAGTAAAAGTGGGGTAGGTCTAGTCCAAGTTCTTTGGCTTTTGAGATGTAGTCTTTGTCTGTATATCCGGCCACATTTTCATCCTGAGAATATACACCCAATGCTTGTTCGACAGGATCATGGGGTGCTAAACTTTGGCACAGAAAAAGGAACATACTCACAAACCACAGAGTAAGAACAAATGTGATCAAACTTTTTAACTGGAAACCAGTTGCCATTGTATCAGCGAGATTTTACATTGAAGGTATTGGCCAGATAGCCGGGTCTTTTTGCAGTGGCAGTGCCTTCAAAGTCACCATTGAGAACGATCTTTTCTGTGGGAGAATACAAGAAAATAACCGGTTGATCTTCATAGATCAACTGATGAAATTCTTTAAAATATTTGGACCGTTCATCAACCTTACGTGTCGTGCGTATAAGTTCAATAAGTGAGTCTGCAACTGTTGATGAGTATCCTGAAATATTGCTACCTCTCTCCTTAATATTTTCTGAATGCCAACGAGGGAATGGATCGTTTGGTGCCACATCTTGACCTTCAGCAAGAGCTGCAAGATCATAATTGTAGGTATAAAGATTTTCAGCTCTCATCCTTCTGATATCCTTTGGAACAATATTAATCTTGATACCTACCTTTTTGGCTTCTGATTGGAATACAAGTGCGACTTTTTTGCCAAGTGGACTTCCTGTTATCAACAAGTCAAGTTCGAGTTCTTCCTTCTTACCTTCAATGACCTTGTCAATGGTGCCGTCACTGTTGGTGTCAGACCAACCTTCTTTTTCTAATAACTGTTTTGCATTTTCCGGTCTGAAGAGATCAGAGGAAAGATTGGCGTCATAATAATTTTGTTTCGGGTGAATCGGACCCGTTAGTTTTGTTCCATATCCGGATTCAATATTTTCTAGCATGCCATCAAGATCAACCAATTGATTGAGAGCCTTTCTCACATCTTTGTCACCAAGAATTGGATGTTTATTGTTAATGGCAATGTAATAGTAACGTGACGATGGACTACTTAAAAATCCAGCTTCTTTTTTTTCTTCCTGCAACTTACTGAAGTTGTCTGCAGACAAGCCTCTGATCAAGTCAATGCCGCCATCTTTGAAAGCAGTAACAGCTGTCATTTCATCTTCCATGATCTTAAACTCCATGGTTGGAATAGTACTTTGCAGAAATGGGTTTTCTCCTCCATCTCCAGCCCAATAATTTTCTTTTTCTTGAATTTTTAAATATTGATCGGTTTGCCAATTCACAAGGTTATATGGTCCATTGTTTATTTCAGCTTTATAATGTTTAGGATCATTAAATTCAGCCAAGAATGTTTCTAGTTCTGGATGACTTTCTTTTGTAATGCTCTTACATTGCTCAAGACTCAAGCCATCCAAAATATTCGCATTTGTATAGCTATGTTTAGGAAGCAGAAAAATGGTTGTAGCAGTTTCGAGTGACAGCATATAATCAGCATCCATTCCGATAACCAATTTTTTTCTATCACTTTCATCCACTTCAATGCTTTTGAAAACCTGCATGTATGGTTTCCAACTTCTTGGACTGGATTCTTGAAGGGCTACTGCTTTGACTGTAAATAAATAATCATCGCCAGTGATGGGTGTGCCATCGCTCCAACTGGCATTTTCTTTTATCTGAATATTGTATTTTATTTCACCATCTGCTTCTACTCCTGATTTTGGAATATCATCGATTATTATGGGATATAATTCGAGGGTCTCCGGATGGTAGTCAGCCAAAGGGAGATACATGTACTGGTAAACTTCACGCGCTACGGCTCTGCTATCATAGACTGGATTTAGTCTTTCAGGATCTTTATTTAATAAAATACTTATACTATCTCTGGCAGGAGTAGTAGGCTCAGATTCACAACCAAGCAGAAAAAGTGCGATTATTGACAAGCAGAAAATTTGATATCCCTTCATGATGTTTACAATCTGCTCTAAGATAACAAACAATTCAAAGCTAAATTCTATTATACTATTGACAGACATGGACAGGATTGTCCCAAAGGTTTGTCAAAAAAAACATTGACATGAAAAAATCGATATTGATCTCAGGAGGAAGCGGTTTAATTGGAAGCCGCTTATGCCAATTGCTAGACAAGGATCAATATGAAATCCGGATACTTTCAAGGTCTAAAAAGCAAAATCGAGAAGGGGTTAAATTTTATCAATGGAATATTTCTAAGAATGAAATAGATGAAGCTGCTTTTGAAAATATTGATCACATCATCACACTTGCAGGTGCGGGCATCGCCGATAAAAGATGGACCGAAAAAAGAAAGCAGGAAATCATTTCATCAAGAGTCGATGGGAATGCATTGATAGGCACGATGCTTCGTAAGCTAGGCCACAAACCTAAGTCAATGGTTTCAGCATCAGCTATCGGCATTTATGGAAACAGAGGGGAAGAAACATTGACAGAAAACTCAGCCATCGGAGCAGAGGAATTCCTCACCATAAGTACAGCTGCTTGGGAAGATTCCATCAAAGAATTTGAACCATTGACTTCTCGATTGTCTATGATCAGAATTGGGATCGTAATAAGTACTTTGGGAGGAGCATTGGAAAAAATGGCTATGACACTCAAATTTGGCATTAGCGGCTATTTTGGAAATGGACAGCAATACTATTCCTGGATTCACATTGATGATATTTGTAGAATGATCATCGAAGCAATGAAGAATGAATCTTATTCTGGCGTATACAATGGGGTTAGTCCAAATCCAATAAGATTGAAAGAAATGGCGACAGAAATTAAGAACATGTATTTGCCCATTTCTCTTGCTGCACCGGTGCCTGCTTTTATGCTCAAATTAGCAATGGGAGAGATGACAAAAATGTTGACAAACAGCAGTAAAATCATCCCCGAAAGGGCAATAGATGCTGGCTTCAAATTTCGGTTTGAAGATGTAAAAACAGCAGTGAAAGACTTAAAAGATAGAAAAATTTAAGGCTCGAAAATTTCGATGGTCTTTTTTGCTTTGACGAAGTCGGTAAATTTGCCTTTAAATCTAGTAGCTCTAACCATGTGGTTATCGATCCAATGATAATTTCCTCCTCGTGGTTTGCCCATCAACAATCCGTGGTATTTGAATTCGTGTTTCTCCAACCAGGCTTCTGTAATTTCACGATGTGCTTCAGTTCTTGAGGTAAAGAAAGTGATGATATGACCTTCATCATACCACTTGTTGCAAACCTCCAAGGCATCAGGATACATTTCTGCAGTGACCATACGCTCAGGTTCCTCATTTGGAATGTCATCGCAGATCGTACCATCTATATCTATGAGAAAATTTCTTACGTCTTCACCAAGTACAGGACTTAGAGTATTTCCTGACTCGTCTTTTAGTTGTTTTAAACTATGATCTTTATTCGACATTTACTTGAATATTGATATAAGATTCAAAGATAAGACAATAAATAAAAAGATGTCTTTGCGATGATAAGATCCTGAGCTTGTGGGGTTTTGCGAAATCGAGAAAATTCCTCAATTGCAATTATCAATGTCCTTTCAAAACGAAATAAACTGTATCGGATCGAGTACCATACCTTCATGCCAAAGTTCAAAATGAAGGTGAGGTC
>JAHDDD010000436.1 GCA_020629535.1 Saprospiraceae bacterium | reverse complement strand
AAATGGATATCCTCGAATACAGGAAAAAGTCAGACTGAGATTTGAAAGTATGATTAGCCATAATTTTTTACTTTCTTGCTCAACCAAGGAACACCTCCACAGCACCTTTCTTCATCTAAACAAACGTGTCAAATTCAAATCCAACTTTGAATTGGCGGTTGATACTTTAAATCTTTTTGAAAAGCAACTAAGCGAAGACTTTGATAAACTATTTCCTCAAATGATTGAGTTTGTGAATGATAAATGTCAGGCAATCAATATATCAAGGCTGTGAAGAATGTTGATAATTAGTTTTAAGAAATAAAATCAGATTCAGATGCTATCCTTCAAAATTGAAACTGATTGAAAATACCCTTGAGTGAACATTCTCCATGATGCGCGATTCAATCAAATCATCTTTGTAAATGTGGACATTCCCAACGCCTTGCGAAAATTTAAACTCTGGGGAAAAGATAAAGAATGGGAAAAAGAATTGCATACCAAACCCAACTTCTAGTTGGAAATCATGAGGTGATACTTGTACCAGAAATTGGGACTTTTCTTTGACTGCCCTAGAGTTGGAAGCTACATCATATGAATATTTCATGCCAGCCACCAAAAACATTCGTTTATCCTTATAAGGCTCTGATTTGAATCGTAACAAGAAGGGGATATCAAGAAAAACGGACTCAATTGATTTGGTTAATCCAGTTGTGCCTTGTCCATTTGATAATCGAGAGGTGTATTCAAACTGTCTTTCTGTAAACGAGAACCCAGGTAGAAATCTTAGGTCAAAATAATTCCCAATTTTGAGGTTGGTGATGATATGCAGATTGAATCCTGGTCTGAATATACCATCGACTATATTAATACTATCGTTCTGCACAAAGTTTTGTGAATGATATACTTGATAACCAGAGTAATTGATCCCAAGACTAATGCCGAAGTAGTAGTTTTTCTTTTGAAAGTCCAGGTAATTTCGATTATCCTTTACTCGGAATTGGCCAAAGGCCGAAATGGTCACCAATAAGATGACCGATAGAAGTGCTATTTTTTTCCAATATAAATTGTGCATATTCCAAGTGTTAACGGAGTCCATTCGACATCTTTGAATCCAACTGACTTTAAGATATTCGCCATATCTTCATAATCAGGGAATGCCTGAACAGATTCGTAAAGATATTTATAAGCTCTAGGATCTTTAGATGTAAATTTACCAATTGTCGGCAGAATGTATTTGAAATAGCTATTAAACAGCTGTTTGAAAGGAAATATTGTTGGTTTTGAGAACTCGAGTATCATCAATTGACCACCTGTTGACAGTATCCGATACATCTCAGACAAGCCTTTTTCAAGATTGCCAAAATTCCTTACACCAAATGAAGCAGTCACAGCATCAAATTCACCTTCATCGAAGCGCAGATTTTCAGAATCACCCACTTCTAATTTAACTTGATTTGAGAGCTTTCTTTTTAAGACTTTTTCATTTCCAATAGAAATCATCTTAGGAGAAATGTCAACACCGATAACTTCTGTGGGTTTTACCTTATTTTGAATTTCAATGGCGAGATCTGCAGTTCCTGTTGCAATATCTAAGACTCTTTTTGGTTGTGCTTCTGCAATTTTGGCTATTGCCTTTTTTCTCCATCGTTGATCAATGCCCAAGGACAAAAAGCGATTTAGGAAATCATAATAAGGCGCAATCCGGTCAAACATATTAGTGACCTGGGTCTTTTTATCAATCTGTTCTTGCTCGTATGGTAGGACTTTATCGTGTTCCAAATTTGAGGTCTTTAGTTAACAAAATTTACCTGCTACGACAAAGTAACAGATTAATGCTCTCACCTGTTTATTCCTAATGTAAAATATTGAGAAAAGTATGGGAATTAAGTACTTATTCGTTATTTTTGGGCTTCATTTTGAAAAATTTCTCAAATATATAAATGGCAGATAATCAGAGAATTATCCCGATTAACATAGAGCAGGAAATGAAATCCGCTTACATCGACTATTCGATGTCCGTAATCGTTTCCAGAGCTCTACCAGATGTGCGCGACGGACTCAAACCGGTACATAGAAGAGTGCTGTACGGTATGAACGATCTGGGATTAGGGTACAACAAAGCACACAAAAAATCAGCAAGAATTGTAGGTGAAGTTTTGGGTAAATACCACCCTCATGGAGATACCTCAGTATATGACTCCATGGTAAGGATGGCTCAAGATTGGTCACTCAGATATCCTTTGGTCGACGGACAAGGGAATTTTGGTTCAATGGATGGTGACAGTCCAGCAGCGATGCGATACACTGAGGCCAGATTAACCAGAATTGCGGATACCACAATTTTGGAAGACATCAAAAAAGATACAGTCGACTGGAGACTGAATTTTGATGATACACTAGAAGAACCAACCGTTCTTCCTACCAGGCTTCCTAATCTACTCATCAATGGCGCGTCGGGTATCGCGGTTGGTATGGCAACCAACATGCTTCCGCACAATCTCACCGAAGTAATCAATGGTATCATTGCAACCATTGACAATCCGGAAATCGAGTTAGATGAATTGATGACGCACATCAAAGCACCAGACTTTCCGACAGGAGGTATAATCTATGGTACTTCTGGTGTGAAAGAAGCTTTTGCAACAGGC
>JAHDDD010000047.1 GCA_020629535.1 Saprospiraceae bacterium | reverse complement strand
GCTTTTATGACAACACCAACGTAGGAGAAGTATTGGATGTTTTGGACGGAGTTCGAGTGCATTTTAATGGTCCAATTACCAATGTAAACGGAAGGAATGTCACTTCAGATGGATACAATCTTGGATTGAGATATCAATGTGTAGAATTCGTGAAGAGATATTATTATGAAGTCTACAGACACAAGATGCCTAACTCCTATGGTCATGCCAAAGAATTTTACGATACTTCCATTCGTGGTCATGGTTTTAATAGAGCCAGAGGTCTTAAGCAATTTGCCAATGGTGGTATAATGGAGCCAGAACACGGAGATATAATGGTTTTCGGACCAGGAGAAAATAACCCATTTGGTCATGTAGGTATTGTTTCAGCTGTTGGATCGGATTTCGTGGAAATCGTTCAGCAGAATGTTGCCAAACACACAAGAGCTAAATACAGAATGCTTAAAAATGGTGGCCATTTCTATGTAGAAGATCATGAAGTTTTGGGTTGGCTCAGAAGGTAAATATTTAAGATTTTCTTTTGACCAAGATTGGCAATTTTTCAGTAATTTTAGGCTAAACGAAATGTTGCAGGCAACTTATCCGATTCCTTGATCGTATAATTATTAATGTCCCAAATAGACTACCAGTGAATAAACTAATTTTCGTCTGCTTAGTATCTCTGATGTGTTTCACAAATTCCTCGCTAAATGCTCAATATGAATTAAAATTGAGCAGAATCGCCTCGTTCAGTGCTTCTGATAATATTGCAGATCTCATGTTCGATGAGGATATGCAATTATGGATTGCAAGTAAAAGTGGCGTTTATAATATGGACCCCTCTTCAACTCAAGAAGCTCAATTGATGATTAATGGCAACAATGCAGTGGCTGTGAGAAAAAGTAAAAGAGGTGTTGTGTTTGCAGGATTTGCGGATAACTCCATTTATGCCAACAGTGATCGCATACATAAAATTGATGACCATACAGTGAAGATACGTGATGTTGAGACCTACAATAACAGAGCTTGGTTCGCAACTAACAAAGGAATTTACGTTTTCAATCAGGTAACCCACAAGTTGGAGAAAACATTGACAACCAGAAACTCTAAATTAAAATCTGACGACATCAATTTTCTGTATCTCGACAAATCTGAAGTATTATGGATTGGCACCAAAAAAGGAGTAATAAGAGTAAAAGGCGATAAGTGGAGTAAATGCTTTGAACAGAATAAAAATATGCTTGCTATCACTGAGTATTTCAGTAGAGATCACGTACCTATTGTTTGGTTGATAAGTGACAAAGAAATGTGGGAAATCGAGTCGGAGCAAAACAGATGGTATCCTGCTGCTTTAAGGAAAGGGCTATTCGAAGGAACCATCAATGATCTTGTCATTGATAAAGAAGGAAATGTTTTTATAGCATCAGATGTATTAATAAAGTTCAATCCTGAAACCAATGCCATTGAAAAATATGGAGAGTCATTAGGATTGGTGAGTAAAAAATGTTTGGCATTGGAATGCAATGATGAAAATCATCTTTTCATTGGCACCGAAAACGCAGGTCTTTTCAAAATTTCAAATGAGGAAGTTGAAGTCGACGCTATCAATGTGCTTGCCATTCTTGAAAATCCGATTTCCTGTCCAAATGGAAATGATGGTAGTATTTTACTTGAAGTAAATGGAGGACAAACCCCACTCACTTACAACTGGAGTCCTGCTTATGCAAAAGGTACGAACCCAAAGAACCTTAAGAAAGGAGCATACACAGTCACTGTAACTGACGCATTCAACAATGAAATGATAAAAAGCATCTCGATAGAAGAACCTTCCGAAATCACAATGGAAGTAATCAATCAAACCAGAATCACCGGTCCAGGCAAAAAGGACGGAACTTGTGAAATTGAAGTCTCTGGTGGAACACCTCCTTATAAAATTGTTTGGGACAACAAGAAGAAAGGATCAAAAGCCACTAAATTAAATTTCGGAATTCATACCATAGAAATTACAGATGCCAACGGGTGTGAAACAACAACCACTGTAGAGATTGAAAAAGAAAAATTCTTACCTGAATTAGATATTGCCAAAATTAAAGTTGGCCAAACTCTCAGAATCAATAAACTTTACTTTGAAGCTGATAGCAGCTTATTTGACAACAAATCTTCTGATGTTTTGGATGAGATTTATGCATTCATGGCTGAAAATCAAACCGTAAGTATAGAAATCGGAGGACACACAAACAACATTCCTCCTCATGAATATTGTGACCGACTTTCTTCATCAAGGGCAAGGAATGTAGCCCAATATCTGGTAGATAAGGGGATTAACCAAGGTCGGATTTCATACAAGGGCTATGGCAAAAGAAAACCCGTCTCAACCAATGAAACTTCCGCCGGAAGAGCCAGAAACCAAAGGGTTGAGATTAAAATTCTCGACATCTCCAAATAAATCCTTACAACATAGGGTTTAGTTAAAATTATTGCTGGATAGGAGAAAATTATATATGTATTTATTGCATATAATCTTGAATGAGTTATCTTGCACTATTCTTAACTAACTTAACAACAAGATGAAAAAGTTAATTGTCGAATTCATAGGGACATTCTTCCTAGTCTTAACGATTGTTGCTGTGGTAAATGGAATAGAAGAAGGAAACTTCCTTGCTCCAGTTGCCATTGGTTCAGCACTCATGGTCATGGTCTATGCAGGAGGGCATATTTCAGGCGCACACTATAATCCTGCAGTTACTCTTGGAGCAGTAATGAGAGGAGCTCTTCCAGGCTCTGAAGCACCAGGTTATATGATTGCACAGATAGTTGGTGGTGCTGCTGCTGCTGTTGTTGGCGGTGGACTATTGGGTGAAGGAGGTGTTTTTGCATCTGCCACAGGATCTATTTCGACAGCTGGTATTGTAGCTGAGTTTCTTGGTACTTTTGCCCTAGTTTGGGTAGTTCTGCAAACCGCTACCACGAAAAGCACTTCAGGTAATTCATACTATGGATTAGCTATTGGTTTTACTGTTGCAGCTATGGCATATGCTTTAGGAGGCTATGGAACAGGTGGATGTTTTAACCCTGCTGTTGCAATTGGAACTGCCATTAATGGTTTGGGAAGCTGGGGTGTAAAACTCGCTTCTTTGGGTGCTGATTTTGCTGGAGGTGCAGTTGCAGCTCTTGCATTCAAAGCAGTCTATTCAGGCGATTAATATTAAAGTTTAACATAATATATAAATAAGAGACAACTAAATAGTTGTCTCTTATTTTTTTATATATTATGGATAGTGTATATTTGCTTTGCTGATTAGTTCATCTTCCTATACAACTATTTAATACAACCACTTTTAGTTTGAAAAATAAAGACGGGAGTAATGCCCTTGTCTTAATTGCTGATGATCATCCTATAGTCAGACATGGCCTTCAAAAAGCCATTGAGCAACAAGACAAGAGCGCAGTAATTGTGCATGCAGATAATGGTGCAGAGGCACTATCAATCCTAAACGAAAAACCAATTGATATCGCAATCTTAGATATCAACATGCCATTGATGGATGGTCTTGAAGTTGTAGAACGCTTCAAGAAACAGGCAGCTTCCCATGATACTAAATTCGTAATATTTACCCTTCACAAAGATCTCTATTATTTCACAAAAGGTAAGGAACTTGGTTTCAGAGGTTATCTTCTGAAAGACTTTGCCTTGGAAGAAATAGACTTTTGTCTTCATGAAATAATGGAAGATAGGTGCTTTGTGAGCAATGCCTTATTTGCTGAACTGTCTAAATCCAAGGCAGTTCAGCAAACTTTATCTTCTTTAAGTCACCGAGAAAAACAAATTCTTGGTCTTTTGAAAGATGGTTTGACTAGCAAGCAAATCGGAGAGAAGCTTTTAATTTCCAACAAGTCGATTAACCAGCTGAAAAACAAAATCTGTGCGAAGATTAATATTCCTCACACTGAATCAGCTTTGATTAATTGGACTTTTGAAAATAAAAGTCTTTTGAGATTAGGCTAAATCTTCCATGCCTTGCTTCATTCTATCGTATACTACCATTGAGTGGGTAGCTACCCTATTGGAATGCTTCGAATTCAATAAGTAATAATGTTGAATTATTTCTGCTTGCTGCTCAAAATTAAAGTGGTATAGTTTCTTTCCTGTATTTGCAGCAAGTCTGAGTTCTTCAATACCACCATAATCATATCCTTCATCTGATAATTGGGCCTTCCATGCAAAATAAATGTAAATGCTACCAAACTTTTCAAATTGCCAGATGTGCACCAGTTCATGGATGAAAATATCATCTCTTATATTTCCATGAAAATTGATTTGCCGAAAACTAACATAGGCAATCTTTAAAAATCTGGCAACCCTATTAGAAGTATTGATTCGCAGGGAATATTCGTTCACCTCTTTTCCAAAATATTGTTGAATCAGTTTTGACTCTTGTTGATTATAATCCCTGATATTCCAATTTATCAACTCATTTAATATTTCATAAAATTCCGGAATTCCAAACACATCTAAAATGTAAAAGAAAGTCATCCCTGTCCAGTCAATGAAATTGGCTTTGATTTTATACTGTGGAATATCAACAAAACCACTGAGGATGGGTCTCAGGAAATGAAAGATTAAACGCAATAACCTCACCGGGAATAAAGACGGGATGAGCAAAAACCTGATGGCCACTGACCTCAATTTTGAGATCAAACTACCCAAACTCAAGAACTTTAATGGGTTTGATTCTTGTGATAATATAGGTTGGGATTATCATCCAAACAGATATAACAAATACAGCCAATAGGTTAATGAGCATAATTTGCCACAAAGAAAAGGATACAGGTGCCACCGCCAAATAATAACTTGACTCATCTAGCCTTATGAATCCAAAATATCTTTGGGCAACCAACAAAGTAATGGCTATAATATTGCCCAACACTACCCCTTTGACAACCAACCAAAAAGCCTGATAAATGAATATCTTTCTAATATCCCAATCAGGAAAACCAACAGATTTTAATACGCCGATCATGTGCCCTCTATCGAGAATAAAAATTAAAATCACCGTAACCATATTGATGATTGAAACTATTATCATTAACATAATGATGATTTGCTCATTCACATTCAATAGTTTGAGCCATTCAAAAATATTTGGCCGTTTTTCATGGATGGTTTCTGCAAACATTCCTCTAGGCAAATAATCGGCATAAATGATATCTGCCATACCTTCAGCATCATCAATATGATCGAGAAAAATTTCATATCCAGAAATTTGATTGGCATCCCAATCCATCACATCTTGAAGAACCCTTTGATCACAATAGGCAAAACGCTTATCATATTCCCCCAAGCCAGTTTTATAGATACCGGTGATGGTAAATGCTTTTTTTACCACATTTCTATCTTGGACGAAATTGATGATCATTTTTTGACCAACAGTTACCTCCATTCTTTGGGCTGTAATTTCTGATATGATAAGATCTCTAGATTCTTCGTCTGGGTTAAAATTTATCAGCTCACCTTCGGCAAGAAATGACTTCAAACGAGATTCATCACAATCAGGACCAATTCCTTTTAAGAGAATACCTTCAAACACCTTCTCCCTATTCAAAATGCCTGGCATAAACGTGTAAGATTGGATATGGGTTACTCCACCCAAAGTCGTTTTCGTTTCTCCAGTCTCACGATCGATATAATCTTCCTGATATATGTTGTAAATGCTGTCGATCATAGCAGGATTGCTCCTGATCGGAATACTCTCAAAGCTTCTTGTAATCTTTGTGTCATTGAGATGAATATGACCCCAAAAACCAAAAATTTTATCAGATATTTCGTTTTGAAAACCGTTGATCACGGAATTTGCGCAAATCATCACTGCTACACCAAGTGCAATGGTTACTGCAGCAATCTTAAAAATAACGCTGGATACACCTTTAGGTGCATTTTTAATAATCCTTCTTGCGACAAAAAGTGAACTGTTCATCAATCATCTAATATGCACAAATATCCTACATTTGCAAAAACTAATTTTCAATGAACTTTATTGATGAGTTGAGATGGAGGAATATGCTTTTCGACATGACTCCTGGCGCCGAAGAACAACTGAATTCCGGTCCGCAGATCGGATATATTGGCTTTGATCCTACAGCACCTTCCATGACCATTGGAAATTATGTACAAATAATGCTTCTCCGTTTTTGGCAAAATAGTGGAAATACGCCCATTGTATTGATGGGAGGAGCCACTGGTCGAATCGGAGACCCTTCTGGCAAAGATGCTGAACGACAACTCAAAAGCTATGAGGAATTGGACGCCAACTTGGTTGCTCAAATGGAGCAAGCCAAAAAATTTCTTGACTTTGATGAAGGTCCAAACAAAGCTAAGATTGTCAACAATCTGGACTTTTACAAAGACATGAACGTGCTGCAATTTTTAAGAGACGTTGGAAAAACATTGACCGTTAGCTACATGATGTCAAAAGATTCCGTCAAGAATAGACTTGAAACCGGTCTGTCTTTTACAGAATTCTCCTACCAACTATTGCAAGCTTACGATTTTCAATATTTATATGAAAATCACAATTGCAGATTCCAGATGGGTGGATCTGATCAATGGGGAAATATTACTTCCGGAACAGAATTTATTAGAAGAAACTTAACTGACGCTAAGGCATATGCGGTTACTACCCCATTGCTTACAAAGTCAGACGGTAAAAAATTCGGGAAGTCCGAACAAGGAAATATTTGGCTTGATGCTTCATTGACCAGTCCTTATCAATTTTACCAATTTTGGCTACGTGCGGACGACAATGACATTCCTTCAATGACAAGATATTTCTCATTGAAATCAAAAGAAGAAGTTGAAGCACTTGAGAAAGAACATGCCGATAATCCCAACCAGTTAAAGCGTTTACTTGCTGAAGAAGTGACCACAAGGGTTCATTCAGAAAAAGCATTTAAGTCGGCCCAACAAGTTTCTGAATTAATTTTTCAAAAAAATGTAAACAAAGAATCTCTACTTGCAATGGATGTGGAGACTTTAGAAATGGTAGCTTCAGAAGTAGAAACCTTTGAAGTACCAAAAAGTCTAACTGAAAATGAAATCTCAGTCATCGATATTATGGCTGAACATTCAAGTATCGTAAAGTCCAAAAGCGAAGCAAGACGAGCAATTGGCAACAACAGCGTGTCGATCAATAAAGAAAAAATCGGAGACGATGCTGCTTCCGTGAGCAAAGAAGATTTGCTTCATGGCAAGTACATGATGATTGAAAACGGCAAGAAAAATAAATTCTTACTTAAGTTTGTTTAGGGTTTATCCTTTGGCTCAAAAGTCAAGGAAACTGAATTAATACAGTAACGTAATCCTGTGGGAGGTGGACCATCTTCGAAGACATGCCCAAGGTGTCCGTCGCATCTTGCACACATCACTTCTGTGCGGGGGTAGCCAACGACATAATCGGTCTCAGAAGCAATATTTTCTTCTTTCAAAGGTTTGAAAAAACTTGGCCATCCGGTCCCTGATTTGAATTTAGTATCTGATCCAAAAAGAGGAAGATTACATGCTTTGCATAGATATTCACCTTCTTCTTTGACAGTCAACAGATCTCCTGTAAATGATCTCTCTGTTCCTTTTTCACGGATTACATAATATTCGAATTCGGTTAATTGAGATTTCCATTCGTCGTCCGATTTCACTACTTTCTCTCCACTAAAATTATTTACATAACTACTTTCTTTTGACTCGTTTTTATTCGAATCAGATTGACCTGTAGACTTTGTATTACAACTATAGAATACAAGTACCGTTAATGCAAAAATGAATATTCTTTTCATAGTATTTATTCTTCGCCTCGAAGTCGTGAATCTTCACGTTGGGCAATAATCATAATTTTCCTCATGGTTCTTACAATGGCCAAAAGAATCAGATAACTCATGGTGAACATGAGAAACATCCATCTATATGCTCCTGCTTCATCAATACTCATACCTGAGTACAGCGTGCTAACGGTCCCCGCAAATACGAGCAAACCGGCAAAACCCATGATGGAGTATAACCAATAAAAGTTTTGGTCTTCATAAGCAAGACTCAAAACAGAATTCATCAAAGCAAACAACAACAAAGAAGCACAACCGATCTCCCAGTAAACACCCACATTAGGATCATCACTTGTGTATTGAAATAATTTAATTAAAGTGAGAATAAGCATTAAAGAAAAAGCAATCCCAGCAGCTTGCTTTAGTGGATGTAATTTTTTCTCGAATATGGAGGATGAATTGTCAATCACAAGAATGTAACTGTTTTATGTTGTTTTTGTTCATACCAATGATGCATACAAATCGAAGGCATCAGCTTCAATAATCTTGGCGGTCACAAAATCTCCCACGCGTAAATAATTATCGTCTGCCTTGATCAATACTTCGTTATCGACTTCGGGGGAATCAAATTCTGTTCTTCCCACATAGTATTCATTTTCCTTTCTGTCAATGAGTATTCGATAAACCTTTCCTTCCATTTTTTCATTGAGCTGAAGTGAGATTTCTCTTTGTAATTCCATCAATCGATTTGCTCGATCTTGCTTCACTTCAGCTGGCACATCATCTTGAAATTCTGTGGCTCTTGTATTTTCTTCATGGGAATACGTAAATACTCCAAGTCTATCAAATTTTGCAAATTTGACGAACTCACAAAGTGATTGAAAATCTTCTTCGGTCTCTCCGGGAAAGCCCACCAACATAGTGGTACGCATCCGAATATCAGGATTGATTTTCTTGATATCTGAAATCAATGTTTTCTGTTCAGCGTTGGTAATTTGTCTTCTCATCCGATCTAATACGGGGTCACTGGCATGTTGTAATGGCATATCGAGGTAATTACAAATCTTTTGCTGCCTTGCCATCACCTCGATGATTTCCAACGGAAACTTTGAAGGATATGCATAGTGCAATCTGATCCATTCGATGCCATTGACTGAGCACAGTGCATCTAGCAAATCTGCGAGTCTTCTTTCCTTATAAATATCTAATCCATAATAGGTCAATTCCTGGGCAATCAATAATAATTCTTTGACACCATTCTTAGCCAGATTTTCCGCCTCTTTGACCAAAGATTCGATGCTTCTTGAAATGTGCTTTCCTCTCATCAATGGAATTGCACAAAAACTACAAGTACGATTACAGCCTTCAGAGATTTTCAAATAAGCATAATGTAATGGAGTTGTGATACTTCTTTCACCAATTAGTTCATGTTTGTAATCAACATTGAACTTTTCTAGAAGAGATGGTAATTCCATTGTTCCGAAAAAAGCATCTACCTCTGGAATCTCATCTTCAAGATCATTTTTGTACCGTTCAGAAAGGCAGCCTGTGACATAGAGTTTATCAATTTTACCCTTGTTCTTGGCATCTGCATAATCTATGATGGTGTTGATAGATTCTTCTTTAGCTAAATCAATGAATCCACAAGTATTGATCACCACAACATTTGAATCTGTTGTTTGATCATGCTCAACATCAATTTCATCTGCCTTTAGTTGGGTAATCAAATTTTCGGAATCGACAAGATTCTTAGAACATCCGAGCGTGATCACCGACACTTTATCCCGTTTTAACTTTTTTGTCTTCATTACAAATTAACTAGTGCGAAAATACGTTTAAATTCATGTATTATTTCAAATGTAGAATTATGAGGTTCGCTTTTATCTTGGTTTCTGTTCTTATTTGTACTCAAATATCTATTGCGCAGTTTTCTGTTTCTGCAAAATATTCAGCCAATACTTATCCCGAATGGTCGGATTTAGTGAGTCAATATTCCCCGGAAGGAGGAGAATTTCTTGGTAATGGCATTGAATATGGCTTGGCTTATTGGTTTAGGTTGAAAAATAAAAGAGTCGAATTTTATCCAGAAGTGAGCTACCAAAAATTAACAGGAACGGCCAGTTCATTTCTTGATGAAGATGTCAATTATGAGGTCAATGCACTGTTTTTTCATCTCAATACCCAATTTTATACCCTTGATTTTGATGGAGATTGTAATTGTCCCACCTTCTCAAAGGATGGAGCGATGTTTTCAAAAGGCTTTTTTGTGGGGCTCAGTCCAGGAATAGCGTATTTGAAAGAAAAAATTACCTCCCCCGAATTTGCTCAAGATGGCATTGATAAAACCACGATTGCACCAAGTTTAGGCGCGTACATTGGCTTGGACGTAGGAATCAATGATTTGATTACCATTAGTCCTTTTTTGCGAATAAACACTGTTTTGGGGGCAAATTGGGAGGATTTTGTCCAGTCCAGTTGGGGCTTGCAGCCTAATCCAGATGAGCATTCAAAAATAATTTCGATCCAGCCAGGACTCAGAATAGCCATCAGGCCTGATTATTTGCGGGAACAAAGAGGTTGGCGATAAGTATCTGACAAAATTTTCCACCCAAATTATATCGAATTTGTTTACATTTGTAAGTCGATCATCAGCATTGATTTAAAGGTATTTTTGCCTTTTTGGTAAAATATATTCCCAATACTGATGTTTGTAATTTAGGCTTTTGTTTGAAAATTCTGTTAAAAATTTACTTTTTGGAATATTTCAAAGCCATTTGATGTATTAAACACAGAATCAAAAACACCTTACATTCAAATGAAGAAATTAATCCTTTTCTGTTCGTTGGCATTTTTGAGCACTTCTTTGTTCTGCCAAGAAGAAGCTGAGGCTTCAGGTGGTTCTCTAATTGCTGACATTATGAATGTGGCTCCTGTCACAGTTGCAGCTGATGAATCAACCAAAGAGGCAAATGATGAGTATCAAAAAACGCTCGATTCTGAAGTTGCCAAAGTTGATGAACTTCTTGCTAAGCACGGAAGTAAGTTTAAAGAAGACGTTGGTGACGTTATTGAAAAATTCAATAAGGTTTTGGCCAAAGGCATTGAGAAAGATGTAAATGCTGAAAAAAGAAAAGTAGCTACATCTGTTCACAGTTTGTCAATGGGACTTTTGAAAAGCAAAAAGGGTGTGTTGATGGACTTCAATAACAGAGTAACGCAGGCCATTAGAAAATTGCCTTCAATGCTTGTCTCTGAAAAAGAAAAAGAAGTCAAAGAAATTATCGATGGTTATAAAGAACAATTCGATGTAGAATTAAAAGCCAACCAACAGGTAATTGACTCATTCAAATCGACTGAGCACCTACAAAAAAATATGGGAGAAGAAGGAGGTGATTCTTAATCACCACTTTTCTCCATCTTTCTTACGATTTCCCACAATACTATTCCTGCACAAACAGCTACGTTGAGGCTATGTTTGGTACCGTATTGATCAATTTCTATGCATTGATCAATTTGGGGCAATACCTCTGAGGTGATCCCATCCACTTCGTTGCCAAACACAAGTGCAATCTTATCGGCTTCTTGATATTTATATTCTTTCAATGATATTGAGTCATCAGTTTGCTCAATACCAATGATTGCATATTGCTGGTCTTTCAAGGATTTTATGGCGTCAGCAATATTTTCTTCATATGACCATTCAACTGAATGTTGGGCGCCAATGGCAGTCTTAAATATTTCTTTGTGAGGAGGCGTTGCACTTATACCTGTTAGAACAATTTTCTCTACAGCAAAGCAATCACAGGTTCTGAAAAAACTTCCTACGTTCATAGCCGAACGTATGTTGTCAAGTACCACAACAATTGGATGCTTTTCAACAGATTTGTATTGCTCGATGGAATGCCTTCCTAATTCATCGAGCTTGAGCTTTCTCATCCCTTTGCATGTTTGATAGTAGCCTTCACGAAGGCATTGAACAGAGGATGAGGATTTTCTACCGTGCTTTTTAATTCAGGGTGAAATTGCACTCCCACAAAGAAAGGATGTTCAGGTATTTCCACTATTTCAACCAACTTCGTATCAGGATTTATTCCAGAAGCGGTCATACCTGCTTTTTCAAGTTTCTTTGCGTACTTATTGTTGAATTCATATCTGTGCCGATGGCGTTCTTTCACCTCTGTTTTACCATATGCTCTGGCCGCCAATGATCCTTTTACAAGTTTACAAGAATAAGCTCCCAGTCTCATGGTTCCACCTTTGGCGATGGTTTCTTTTTGATCAGGCATGAGATCTATAATTGGGTGCTTGGTCTTAGCATTGACCTCCGTCGATACTGCTCCATTGAGTTTTAAAACATTTCGCGCAAACTCGACGATGGCACATTGCATTCCAAGGCAAATTCCAAAGAACGGAATGTTGTTTTCGCGAACATAATTGATGGCAGCAATTTTACCTTCGATGCCTCTTTCTCCAAATCCAGGTGCTACCAAAATGCCATGTAAGTTTTTAAGTTTTTTTGCTACGTCTCCAGATTCAAGACTTTCAGAATGAATCGGTTTTACTTTGACCTTGCATTCATTATATGCACCAGCGTGCACAAAGGCTTCGTGAATTGATTTGTATGCATCAGGGAGCTCATTGTACTTTCCAACAAGGCCAATTTTCACTTCGTTGGTCGGATTCTTCAAGCGACCCAAGAATTCTTTCCAAGCAGTGAGTTCTGGTTCGTGGCCCTTTCGCAATTTCAATTTGCTGAGTACAATCTGGTCCAGGTTTTCTTTAAGCATCAGAAGAGGCACATCATAAATGGTATCAGCATCGATGGCTTCAATCACAGCATTTCTCTCCACATTGCAAAACAAGGCCAGCTTCTTTCTGAGATCACTCGATAATTTCTTTTCTGTTCTACATACGAGAATATCTGGCTGGATACCCGTTTTTAATAGCTCCTTGACCGAGTGTTGGGTTGGTTTAGTCTTCAATTCCCCAGCAGCACTTAGGTAGGGAATTAAAGTTAGGTGAATCACTAGGCAATTGTTCCTTCCTATGTCTTGCCTCATTTGTCTTAAAGCCTCTAAATATGGAAGCGATTCAATATCACCTACTGTACCACCAATCTCAGTAATGATGATGTCATAGTCATCTTGCTGTTCAAGTAATTTTACTCGTCGCTTTATTTCATCAGTTATGTGAGGAATGACTTGGACTGTCTTGCCAAGATAGTCGCCTGCTCTTTCTTTATTAATGACAGTCTGATAAATCCTTCCGGTGGTAACGTTGTTTGCTTGAGAGGTGGGTTTGTTCAGAAATCGCTCGTAATGTCCGAGATCCAAATCTGTTTCTGCTCCGTCATCTGTCACAAAACATTCACCATGCTCATATGGGTTCAATGTACCCGGATCGACATTGATGTAAGGATCAAATTTTTGAATGGTAATGTTGAAACCTCGCTCTTGAAGCAACTTTGCGAGTGAAGCGGAAATGATGCCCTTCCCAAGTGATGAAGTAACTCCTCCCGTAACGAAAATGTACTTAGCCATGTTATTAAAATGATTTTCGAATACGGATTGTGAAGGTACAATAATTTTACAATTCGAATGATTCCAACAACATTTCAAAAAAGTTCGGATTGAAAAATTGCTTTATCAAAATTTCAATGAATACATTACATTAGAAATCCATCCTGAATCTAATATTCACTCTTCTTGATGTGAGGAAATTGGGTATTGCATATTGTTGGAGACCTACCGTTTTAACCCAAACATTTGAGGCTACGTTTCTTACGTTCATTAAATTAAATACTTCGAGGCTCACCCAGGTCTGATTTGTGAAACGCAAGAAATGATTTGGCCTGTTTTGCCTCCTTTGTTCATCCCAAAGCATATATGAAAAACCAATATCTGCTCGGTAATAAGGTTTGAAGCTGTAGGTATTACGATAGATTGTATTGTTGTCTTTTATTCCAAATGGCAAACCTGATCCAAAGGTCATGTTTAGCTGCATTTTGAAATTTTCATTCTTTGGTAAATAATCTTGAAAGAAAATGGAAACATTGAATAGTTGATCTGTCGGTCTTGGAACCCACTTAACTGGAACTCCTTCTGGTTCTCCAATTTCCCTGCTGAGATGTTGGACATCATTCAATGTTTCTTTAGCTTGGAGTAGAGAAATATTGACCCAAGATTCCGAGCCTGGAACAAATTCACCATTGATTCTAAAGTCCAGTCCCATGACATATCCCGAAGCATCGTTTTCACCTGAATACCGAATCCTCACATTATCTACTTCATATGAAATTAAATCGCTCAGCGACTTGTAATACACCTCGGCGATAAGATTGAATGGCTTCTTACCAATTTTTTTCAGGAAGAGATCTTTTTGTATCCCTGCAATCAGATGGACAGACTTTTGAGATCTGATATCATGGTTGATCGTACCGTCCAGTCTTCTGAGTTCTCTATAAAAGGGAGGTTGATTGTATACGCCGCCTGCCAATTTGAATGTAATATTGGTTCTTGACTCCAATGGTCTAAATAAGACTTGACCTCTTGGGCTGATGACTAGCTCTTCATTAAAGTCCCAATAATTTGCTCTTACTCCGGCTGTTAAACTCAGTTCATACTTATCACCAATGATATGGTTGTAAGTATCTTGAAAATAAGCCATAAATCTGTTTGTCAACAAATCATTGGCAGACCTAACACTTTGCGCGAGTAAAACTTCTGTTTCATCAAAAGGAAGTGAGTAACCCGCTGAATCAAGTCTCTCCCACTCGCTCAATTCATCTTCAATTAATTCTTGTTGATATTTCGCACTCCATTGAATGAAATGTGAATTCTTTTTTTCTGTTTGGATTTCAATTCCACCTTTGTGTTGTAAATTAGAAATCCTTGAATAAAGATAATTACGAGCGAATGCATGTTGTAGTCCAAGTCCGAGAACAGCAACTTCTTCTCCTGCTTCATCTCCCAATCCACTTTCAATTTGACTGAGACGATAGTACCCAAGCAAATCAAAAGTCTCAGCTTCAGCACTCGAATACATGGATCCGAGTAATTTTAAGAACAACGGATTTTTGTCACGTGTAGGAATATAGGTCAGTGACACACCACCCATACCGTTGGTAAATCCATCTTCCTCCTGCCCTTCATAAGCTACCGTAAATTTTATGGCTCGGTTGATCAACCCTGTGGTTGTACTTCGACTTTCTGGAATATAATTATAGATGCTTTGATTGAAATTTCCTAAAAACCCAACTTGCAATTCCTGAGAAATATCATAAGTAAAATAACCTTGGATATCTGTGAATGAAGGGACATATTCGCCTGTTACGTCAAGTGAACTGAGCAAATAATTCGTTGTTTTATAACGGGCACCTACCAAGTACCTAAATTTGTTATAGGCATTGGCTCCAAGTCTTTTAGATCCTTCGACATGTGCACTTCCTCCCAATAAGCTTCCACTAACCGAACCTTTGAATTCGTCTGGTCTTTTGTACCTGACATCTAGTACAGAAGAGAGTTTATCGCCATACCTGGCTTGAAATCCACCTGATGAAAAAGACAAATCTCGGATCAAATCAATGTTGGCAAAAGTGAGTCCTTCTTGTTGTGAACTACGAATCAGTTGCGGGCGGAAAATTTCAAAATCATTGACATAAATGAGATTTTCATCATAGTTTCCTCCTCGAACATTGTATTGTGAAGAAAGTTCTCCTCCTGTACCGCTTGAAGTACCCAGGGCAATATGAGGCAGAACACTTTCAAAGTTTCCAGAAGTCGTAGGAAGCTTAACAAACTCTGTGACTTCTTCCCTCACCATTCCTACGTCTTCGATTTTCGAGTCTCTGATGATGACTTCTACGTCTGAAGCTTGGGGTGCGAGTTGTACTTTTATATATCTCTTTTTATCCGCAGGTGTCGGTTCTATATTTGTTTCGGTTTCAATGTATCCGATGCGGCTAAAAACCAAGGTTACTTTTTGATCTGCTGGTATTTCTATTCTGAAATTTCCATCGATATCTGATTCAACGGCATTGCTTGTTCCTTTTTCGAAAATGGTTGCAAAATCCACAAACTCTTTACTATCCAAGTCCGAGATAACTCCAAACACAATCGCCTTTGATTGAGCTGTCAAGTTAAAAACAACAAAAAAGAAATAGACTGATAATATGTACCGAATCATAAATTCAAATTATGCACTTCAAGAATCTTGTCCAATGGACTTTAACCTTTTGATCGTATCCGTTGGATTTTCACTTTTAAAAACACTGCTGCCAGCAACTAAAACATTGGCCCCTCTTTGAAGGAGCACTTCTGCGTTTTGTAATCCTACTCCACCATCGATCTCAATGAGAAAATCAAGGTTGCGTTCTGACCGCAATGCTGACAATTGGGAAATTTTGTTTACTGTATTGTAGATAAATTTTTGACCTCCAAAACCTGGGTTGACAGACATCAAAACAACCATGTCAAGGTCTTCGAGTACATTTTCTATTTGAGAAATCGGGGTGTGAGGATTCAAGGCCACACCTGCTTTTGCACCTGAATCTTTGATCTGATATATGCATCGATGTATATGATGACTTGCCTCCACATGGACCGAAATATAATCGGCCCCAGCGTCTCTAAAAGACTCAATGTATCGTTGTGGATTTTCAATCATAAGATGAACATCAATGGTCTTCTTGCAAACGCTTGACATCATCTTCACAATGGATTGCCCAAATGAAATATTCGGTACAAACATACCATCCATCACATCTACATGCAGAAAATCTGCTTCACTGTCATTAACCATCAAGATGTCCTTTTCTAAACGAAGGAAATCAGCAG
>JAHDDD010000046.1 GCA_020629535.1 Saprospiraceae bacterium | reverse complement strand
GTGCTTCCTTCGATGTGATCATTGACTTAATGTCAAAGAAGTACCAACCCGGGGTTCATAGAATTACGATGAGTTAAGAATTGCCTCATTGCCTCATTGCCTCATAAAAAAAGGCGAGCCGAAAAAATTCAACCCGCCCTTCACTCTATATTACGATTCTTCTTATTGTATAACTATTTTGTAAGTTTCTCCTGATCCATCCATTCCTTGAGATGAGATCTGTTTCTTACCTACGCCCAAAGTTACTAACATATCTTCAATTACTTTAGCTCTAAGGCTAGCAACTTTTTTACCACCTGCATCATTTGTTGTGGCTTGAACCTGAATCTTACCTGTAGGGTTGGCTTTCAATGCTGCTGCCAATCCTTCAACTTCTGCTTTTGAGAAGCTTGTAATCTTATGATTCTCAGGGTCAAACTGAATTTTCGTCAATGAATACGTTGACTCTGAACCTGCTTTCTTTGTTACCATTCCTGAGAATAGGTTTTTGAAAGCATCAGCCGTTTTTTCAGCTGCACCAACAACTGCATCTTTCACTTTACCCAAAATCTGACCGATTTTGTTACCGTCTTTATCTACATAGTAGCCATCTTTTTCCATGAAATCTCCTTTTTTGAAAAGGATTTTTCCATCGCCATCTACAAGATTACCAGCAGCATCTACCATATAGGTAGCCGCAGCTCCGGCAGCTCCAGCTACACCAGCAGCCACTTTGTCAGCAGCTCCTTTTACACCATCAGCTGCGTTTGAACCAATTTCTGCGGCTTTATCAACCACTTTACCGGCAGCATCACCAGCTGAATGTGTGTGAGCATCATTGCTGTGAACTGTTCCATCAGCGTGTGTATGGGTACCACTTGAATGAGTCGTCGTGGTTGTGGTCGTCTTATCAGCATCGGCATCAACTGCAGTCGTTGTACCAGTACCTCCGCATCCTCCCATTCTGGTAAGGAACCAAAGTGCTGCCAATAATAGAGCTAGTGGCAAAAGCCATTTCATTAAACCACCTCCTGACTTAGTTTCTGTTGCATGTGTTGTTGAAGTAGTAGTCGTTGTTTTTCCAGTATCAGCAAATCCAAGAATGCTTCTAGCGTCTTGAGGGATTCCGCTTTGCACATATCCTCTTTGTCCGCTAAGCATATCTTTAAGACCGCCAGCGTTCAAAGACTTTTTCTTGATTTGTCTTCCGATCACATTCATTGCAATAGGAGCCAAAAGTCCCATCAGTGAACCTGAAGAGCCTCTTGTCAATCCTGTAACTTTTCCAAGAATGTTGAAAATTGAAGAAAGATTGTTTCCGAAAATACCAGAAAGTAAACCATTACCAGTATCCATCAGACCTTTTGTATCTCCTCCTAAAACAGAACCGAGATTATCCAACATACCTCCATTGTGTCCTCCTTTGGTAACCATGTCTAGCAAATCGCCAGCACCACTGGCAGTAGAACCCTTGTTGATGATTCCCCCTAGAAGAGTTGGAAGGAAGGATTTCATTGCAGAGCCTGCTGCATCGCCACCGATACCAGCTACTCCTGCTACTTTCCCAAGAATATTATCGTTAAGCTGATCCTGGACAGCTTCTAATAGATTGAATGCCATTTAATTAAAAGTTTGATTTAATAATGTTTGAAAAAGGATAAGATTTGTCTTTTTTCAAGTTCAATGTTTTTCGTCTAATGGTTCCCGGATAATTATGTTATTATGACCATTAACATATCTGCCGGTCACATATATAATTATGTTCTAAATATTTGGAATCTGGGAATTGAGCAGGTACTTTCGAAACATAATAGCACTCGAAATAATTCCCTAAAGGTAAGAAATTTTTGAACCAACGAATTCAAAGAGAATTATAGAACCATAAGCATGAAAATTCTCCATACAGCAGATTGGCATATTGGCAAAATTCTCCACAAGGAATCTCTTGAAAAAGATCATCTACTTTTCTTTGAATGGATGGTCGATCTGATCTCAAAAGAAGAAATCGATGTACTCCTGGTTGCTGGAGATATTTTTGACATCGCCAATCCTGGTGCCAAAGACAGAGCTCTGTATTATAATGTATTAAGCGAACTGTCAAAGCTCAATATCCAAGTTATCATCACTGGCGGAAACCATGACTCTGCAGGATTTCTCAATGCACCTCATGAAATATTAAAATCATTGAATATTCAGATCGTGGGTGGAGCCTGTGATGATATAAGAGACGAATTGGTAGAAGTCAGAAATAATCGAAACGAATTGGAGTTGGTCGTCGCAGCCGTACCTTTCTTAAAAGATAAAGACCTGAGAAGATTGGATCCTGAAAATCAATATCAAAGCAGAGAAGAATTGATCAGAGAAGGCATCAAAAATCACTACGACCAAGCCATCCAACTAAGTCATGAAATATATCCTGATATACCGGTCGTCGGCATGGGTCATCTGTTTGCAAAAGGTGCCTTTACAAGTGATAGCGAAAGAGACATCCATATTGGCAATGCTGTTGGTGTGGGTACCTTTTCATTTGATATTAGATATACGTATATGGCCTTGGGACATATCCACAAACCACAAATGGTCGATGAAGACGAAACCATTCGATTTTCAGGTGCGCCCATACCGTTAAGTTTTTCTGAGAAAGAAGATCAAAAATCCGTTGTGATCATTGAGATGGATGATAAAAAGCTCAAAGAGATACGAACCATAGATATCCCAAGACACCGAGAATTAAAAAAATTCAAGGGCACTCTTGATGAAGTACTTTTTGCTGTAGAAAACTACAAGCCAACATTCATTCTACCCTCTTTCGTAGAATTGGAAATCAATGAACCCTTGTTTAATGTCAACATCATATCAAAGGTGGAAGCATTGAGGGAAAGTTACAAAGAGTCTGAAGAGTTTAAAATCTTAAAGTCGCGAACGCATTTTGAGACCGGAGCAAAAGATACAGCAGAACTTTTTACAGAAGGTCAGAATATCGAAGACTTACAACCAGAAGAAGTATTTGGAAAATTGATCGATCAGGAAGAGCTAGAAGATGAAGAGAAGAAAACTTTGAATGAAGCATTTCGTGAACTTTTGGAAACATTGGAACAGTAAATGCGAATCAGGAAATTACATTTTAAAAACATCAACAACCTCAAAGGAGAATTTACCATTGACTTTGATGCAGAACCTTTGGGGTCAGCAGGAATTTTTGCAATCACAGGTCCAACCGGCTCTGGAAAGTCAACGATTTTAGATGTCATCACTTTAGCCTTGTTTAATGAGATTGCACGATTCAAAAAAGTGTCAGTATCCGAAATTGAAAAACTAGGGTCGATCATCACTTTAAATACCCACGAGGCTTTCGCGAATGTCGAATACGAAGTAAAAGGTAATATCTACATTTCCAAATGGAGTATTCGGAGATCCAAGACAAAGACGAAGAAGCTGCAGGACTATACAATGTTCCTGTATGATCAATCGGGAAATGTGCTCAATCAATTGAAGAGTGAGGTTCCTAAATTAAACCAGGAACTGATTGGTCTAAAGTATGATCAATTTCTCAAGTCCATTATACTTTCGCAGGGCCAATTTGCAAAGTTTTTGAAAGCAGACAAGAATGAAAGAGGACTGCTTCTTGAAAACATAACAGGTACCGCCATATACAGGCAAATCGGTATTGCGGCTTTTGAAAAAGAAAAAGAAGTCAAGGCGCAGGTCAGAATCGAAGAAGAGAAACTTGGTGGTATCACGATCATGGACGATGCAATGACCGAACACATCATCCAACAAGTGGTCGATTCAAAAGAACAATTGATTCAATTCCAAAAGAAAAACGATGAGTACAAATTGTGGCATGAGACTTTAAAGAATTTGAATAAACTAAAGGAAGAATTTGCTTTCAACCAAAAAGAAATAAAAAATCTTGACACAAGAGAATCAAGTCTCGCTGATCAAAAAGAAAAGTTTAAAATCTACGAAAGCATACAACCTCTTCGTGCAGATTTGGCACTGATCGAAACGTCTAAAAAAATGGTGCTCGATCTAAACCAAAACAAGGTTGCTGCAGAGAAAGAGCTACATGAAGCGAAAACGGCATTTCAAACCACCATTGAAGAAATGTCTGCTTTGACCAAACAAAAAATAACAGAAGAAAATTTCAAGGTCGAAATGGGTTCCTTCGAAAAAGAAGTCAATAATCTCGATCGCGACCTCCACAATCTCACCATCAATGGCAAAGATCTTCGGACCGAAATACTAAAAAGACAATCGCAAACGAAGATTAGTTTTGATCAAAACATACAACCATCCGTTGCACTTTCTCAACTGAGTGAGATCAACAAAGGCATCAGCGCTGAACTCAAAAAATCAAAACTAAAAACAGACGATGACCAAGCAGAAGTTTTTCTTGCTCTAAGTAAATCCAAAACTAGATTAGGTCTCATAAAAGAACTAAAACTCTGTTATGATCAATTGTATGAAGCAGCTGAGAAATTAAAGCGTAAAGAAACTGAAAGCAAAAAACTTTCTGATTCTTTGGACAAAGAAATTCCATTGGCCGAAAAAGCTGTCGAACTGATAGCATTGCGAAAAGAAAAGCTTGAACTGTTACGCAATGAAAAACAAAATCAAATTCTCATTGCAAAATTAGAAGAACATAGAGAGAACCTCACAGATGGCAGTCCTTGTCCACTTTGTGGTTCAACTTCACATCCTTTTTCAGAACACCTCCCTGAGAAAGATAAAGATCAGATAGATGCGAAAATAGAGCTGGCACAAAAAGAACTGGCCAAAGCTGAAAAGGAAGCCAATCAATTGAGTGTGAATATAAGCGCAACTCAATCTTCTCTTAAAGCATTGATTGAACAGCAAAAAGAGCACCAATCACAACAAACTCAATTACAAAAAAAGATACAAGAAACCCAACAAGAGCTAAGTATGAATGGCTCAGTAACGGCCGAAAATATCGGTGAATTGGCAAGCAAATTGAGTGGCGAAATTGAAATCAAAGAAAGAGGATTGGAAGCATTGTCAGAATTCAAAGTCAATAAAGAAATTGAAAAAATTTATCAAAAACTCAATGAAACACTTGAAAATTACAAAGCGGTTCACAAAAAACGCCACAACAAGTTCGAGGGTGAAAATGTGAGCAAGGTTTGTAACTCGCTGCAAGACAAATTTGAGTCTTCTAAAACCACCATTACTACACTTAATACAAAGTTAGAAGAAAACGAAAAAACCAAGACTCAAGCTGAAAATCAATATCGGGTACTGAGTCAAAAATTATTGCCACGCATACGGGCATTGGGGTTCCCAACCATTGATGAACTCGAACCGTTTATGATGGGTGAAGAAGAAGCAAGTGTTCTTAAAACCCAATTCGATTCAATCAATCAACGACGAACAGAATTGATTACTGAGCAAAATGGCTTTAAGACCAGAATTCTAAAATTACAAGAAGTGCCTATTCCTGACGGTATGGAGGTAGATGTCTTAGGTGTTGAAATTAAAAATATTGAAAATAAAACCATAGAGATAAACCGGCGTATAGGTGAATTTAATTCAGCAATTTCTCGCGATAAAGAGGAACGTAAAAAATTGAAAGAAAAAGAAAAAGAATTAAATAAACTTAAAAAGGAATTGGATAAATGGTCAATGCTTGCGCGTTTTATCGGTGATGCAAAAGGAAACAAATTTGCGAACTTCGCGCAAGGGCTTTCATTACAAAACCTTTTGGTCTTTGCCAATAAGCGTCTTGAAAATCTCAGTGACCGATATCTACTTGACAAACCATATGATGAAGGCTCGCTGAATATCATTGACAGGTATCAAGGCAATACCCCACGTTCCGTCTCCACTCTATCTGGAGGTGAATCATTTTTGGTCAGTCTTGCACTTGCTTTGGGTCTTTCAGATATCGCTTCCAGAAATGTTAGATTGGATTGTCTCTTCATCGACGAGGGATTTGGTACACTTGATCCAGAAACATTGAATAGTGCAATGACCACTCTAGAGAATCTTCAAAACGATAGCAAGAAAACCATCGGGCTTATTTCTCACGTTCAGGAATTAAAGAATCGAATTGGTGTGCAGATTCAATTGGTGAAAAAAGGATCTGGGTATAGTGATATTGTGGTGGTTTAGTGTAGTGAGTTGGTGATTGAAAATTGAAACCCATCAAATGCCTGGCACTGTCGGTTGATCGTAGTCTGCTCCGAATGGATTAATATAAGATAGGCTTACTTCGAATCCACCCAAAGCGTTAGCGGCGAGTCTTAGATCGGTCAAAGCAAAATCATAGGATATTCCGAGTTGTAGGTTTTGGCGTTCGAACATGGCAGAGATGGTCATTCCTTCTATCTTGAAACCTTCGATGCTTTTTGCCATTCTTACCCAACTACCTACTCTGAAACCTGATTCCCCCAAATTGAGCAGAGAGTAAGATACGCTTGTACCAATCAAACTGATGATGGATGGTCCTTGAAAATGAATGACCATGGCTGGCAAGAAACTTAAGGTATTGCTCACATAGGTTTTGCCACCTGCTGTAAATGAAACCCTGGTAAATAGTTCGTCATTTTGAGTGCCTATGGTAGATATCAACGGTCTGTTGATATGCGCTAAAGAAACTCCAGCCTGGAGGCTATAATCTCTGGCTTTCATGGCATACCAACCTATTCCTACATTCACATTAGGATATAGTTCACTTGATTGATTGAACGGATCAGTCATTAATTCACCTGTCGCGGCATCTCTGTCAATGGACTGTGTTGGGAAGTCCCATTGTCTACCAAACCATAGATCTGCCCATTGAATACTGTTTTGACCGAATCCTCCTTGTGCTCCTATAGAGAGGTAATGAACCATATTTCCATAGTCCACACCGGTAAGTTGCTTTACAAAACTGCCTGTGATATTTCCTTGCAATGAACGGTATTTTGAATTTCCCGCTTTATCATTGAGTAAGGTAGCTCCGACGGAAAAGCGATTGTATCTGTCTGATCCAAATTTATAGTCAACAGATAGATATTCTGACTCATATGAGTAATCGTCTATCAATGAATACCATTGATCACGATACATGATGGTCATTTTGAATTTTCCTTGAAAGAAAGATGAAAATGCTGGATTGAGATAAGGACCAGATTGATAAAACTGAGAAAACACTACATCTTGTGCTACCAACTGATTAAGTGAAAAGCACGAAAATAAAATACACAGTATTAAGTAAGTCTTCTTTATTCTCATCTTAGCAATGTTACATTTCCTTTGAAAATAGCATCCTCATTATTAAGTTTTATTATTTCAGCTTTCCAAACATATACGCCTCCGTTAAGTGGCTTTCCATCTTTGGTGCCATCCCAACCGACAGTTGGATCATTGACTTCAAAATTCTCTGCTCTGTACAATAATTCTCCCCAACGATTAAAAATTTCGAACGACCGCACTATGACATCATTCCTTCCATATACTCTCAATACGTCATTTACGCCATTTTGATCAGGACTAAATCCTGTAGGTACAGCAATAAAAGAATTATCATCTACACCAATCATGATGTTGTCTGTAAATTCACAGCCTTCATCATCAAGAATGGATAAACTGAGCACAAAAGATTCGTCTACACCAAAGCCTACTGGATCAGCACAATCGTAACATGAAAGCAGTACCTCATTGTTTGATACGGTCCACTCATAGGAATTGATGTCATCTATATTGGTGTCATATTGAATTACAAAATCAGAACCCAGGACCAAAGTCGTATCTCCACCCAGATCGACGAATTTATTGTCTGCATCATCGATGACGATGTTCTTATCAATGACGACACATCCCCTGCTATCTTCTACGATCAATTGATGCGTTCCTGCTAAAAGTCCTGTAATCAAACTATTATTGAAATAATTGATAGAATCTAAATTGAAGAAATATGGAGAGGTCCCTCCGCTTGGAAAAATCTCAAGCACTCCTGTCGCCGTCATTGGACAAATAGTAGATGTTGCTTCATATTCAAAATCAAGCGGGGCCTCAGGTTCAGTAACCTGTAACTCCTCAACGAACTCACAGCCATTTAAATCTGTAAGGGTAACGGAGTATGTATCCGCTGCCAAGTTTTCTAAGGTATCGCCTTGAGAACCATTACTCCACTCAACATCATATGGTGGAATGCCACCTATTGCATCTCCAAAAATTTCACCATTTTCTTCACCGAAACATCTCACATCTTGAATGAAATAATCAAAGAACAAACTATCTGGTTCGTTTAATTCAAAACTGATTTCTTCAGAACATTCTGTATCATCCGATATGGTCACTCCATAAATACCTGCTGAAATGTCGGAAGCATTTTCTTGGGAGAAAGTAGTAATACCTGAATCCCAGTTAAAGTCAAGAGTGGAAGGATCCACACTTACGTTTATTCTTACTTCACCATTTGCATCGCCAAAACATTCAATTGGATTGAGAATTTCAATCTCAGCATTGATTGGATCAGGACCGTCTAAAAATACACTGTCTTGATGTCTGCAGCCAAAATCATCCGTCAACGTAAACGCATAAAATTGATCACTCACCAATTCATCGACTGTCTCAAAGGGAGCACCAGTTGCCCAGACGACACTAAAATTCATGACTTCATCTCCACCTGAATATGTTGCAGAATTGATCGTGATCATTCCATCTTGTGAATTAAAACAAGTAGGTGGATCGAAAACATATGTGAGATCTACTTCTTCATAACTTTCTATTTCTATGGTATCAACTCTTTGACACTCCTTCACATCTGTAATGGTGACCAGATAGGTGCCTGCATCCAAACCTGAAACTGCTGTTCCAGACAATTGACTGCTCCAAGCCACTTGGTATGGCGACACACCTCCTTCAACATCCAGCAAAACAAGACCGGAAGTCGTATCAGGACAAACAGCAATAATTTCTTCTTGAACCACATTCAATTCTTCACGACCATTGATCATGACATTGGTGGAGATTGAACAGCCATTGACATCTGACACAGTGACTTGATACATGCCAGGATCACCTGTGATGTTTGGAGTGTCAACTTGTGATCCTTGCCATTCATATGAATAAGGGAGTGTTCCACCTGTCGGGGTAATCAATATCATTCCCATTTCTCCAAAACAATCCGGAGATTGGGCTTGAACATTTCCAAAGACCAACGAGTCTGGATCGGCAATTTCAACGAAGTCACTGAACTTACATTCGGTACCATCTGTTATTGTAAATGAATATCTATCTGGACTCAAATCAGACAAAGCCAATACGGTCATACCGGTATTCCATTCAATGGTGTAAGGCGGCCGGACTTCATCATTTATTACTACTTCGATGGCTGCATCTTCTTCATCGTGACACGAGATCTGGGTGACATTTATCGTATAGTCAAGCATTTGGGGAGCAGGCACATTGACAGAGTCTACCGTTCCACATCCATCTTCGTCAACCACACGCACCAAATAATCTCTATCATTCAGTCCACCGAACATTCCATCATTCGTTACTTGACCGTTGAGGTAGTACGTGAGAATATCATCAGAATTATCTGTGGCAAAAGCTTCCACTCTTCCATCAAATTTCCCATCGCAACTTTCAGCAAATCCAACCAGTGATTGGAAGACTGGTGGCTCACCAGGACATTCTGGCGTAGAGCATTCTACTTCGACAATATTTGAATAACAACTTCCATTGTATGTTCTTATTTGGAAGGTATGCGTTGCATCACTTTCAAGTCCCTCTGCGATCCAAAATGTATCTTGGGTCACAAACCATGGAGGTATATCTTTGATCTTAAATTCGTACCATTCGAAGGGTTGTTCCATGGCATTCCACACTACTTGGATAGATGAAGGGCTAATCTGATTACATTCCACAAAATTCAATGGATCCGTAACAGGTAGCACTTCTATATTGATCTCATCTACGACATTGCAACCATAAGAATCGCTAACGGAAAGTGTATATGTTTGATCTTCATTTGGTGAAACAAAGGCTGTATCACAAGCCGTGCAATTAATAAATGATTGTGGAGACCAATTAAAATTCACTTCATAGTTTGATGAAAAATGAATGGACCACCCTTCCAGGTAGCTAAAATCATTGGCAATCAGCTGATAATTGCTCATCAAGCCCCACAATTAATTCCCAATTTCCATTGCTATTCGTGCCTGCATTAAAAAAAGAATTCCAGTTGCCTTCCGGTCTGAATTCACCAGTATAATTCCAATTTCCAGCATAAGATGGACCCAAATTTTGGTTTCCATTATTCACACTTTGGATGGCATTTGCTGTAAAGCAAGTATTCAAAAAAGTATCAATGCACATCGGATCAATTTCTTCCATTTCGCATTCAGGCAAAAGGTTATGGAAACCATTGTCTGTAGAAAGTTCTAGTAATTGACCATCTGGACCTTTCAAATAAATATCATAATTATAGAGATGACGACCTACAAGCCTGTCAACGCATATTCTCGAAACGACATTTGGATTGATTTCGTCAGGCACCACACCGGAAACTTGAATTTGACTCCTATAATCTTGATTACTTGAAATCAAATTGATTCTGTCTGTATTTGAAAAAGAAAGACCTCCCTGATTTTCGGGAATAGACTCAATGCCTGAATCAACTTGCAAGATTTGGTTAGCGCATAAAGTCGTATCGTTACCAATATTGATTTCCGGAAGAAAACGATCTCGAATTCTTATCTTGAATGTATCTCTTGCACAAATACTTCTTTCCACATCAAGGTAAATGAACTCATTGCCTTCTTCTATTCCATCTTCCAAGGCTTCCAGTACAATATTTGTACTCAGTTCACCTTGTGGTATAAATATGTTTTGAGGAATGGGTGTAAAATCCGTTCCTGAATCTGCCTGATCTGAAAAGGTACCATTAGGCACCACATTGATATTGATTTGAAAATCAGAAGTGGCAGGACTTGGAAGTTTTATTTCAATATTGGCATTGCTGCAACCTTCTGCGATCGAACCATCAACGCTCTCCGAATTTAAATTTACTTCGAGTGAGGTGGAATTAAAGCTTTTTGCTTCAAGAAAAACCACGGAATCAAAACCTGCATCTTCTCCATCGCCTATCGCAAGCTTAATAACGTATTGCTCGCAAGGCACAAGTACAACTTGAGCAGTGAAGACATCAAGATATGCATCATAGGTTGGGAAGCTACCATCAGCAACCTCATTGTAGTAATCTGAATAATTGAGTGATCCATTTGGTTCTTCGCAATTGGAAACATCCGCAGCTGATTCACCAATCATCCCACCATTGACAGAATTAATGGCAACTGGTAAATCCAAGAAACCATTTCCGTTAGGATCAGGAACAAGGGCAATATTTTCAGCATCGTAATTTCCACCATCTGGATTAGGTCCCGTGATAAAAAATCCAAAGACATCATTGAACTCAGAACAAACGAATTCTGGATATTCTTCAGAAGCAAAAACGTATCTGAATGTAATAGTATCAGATTCTGGGATAAAGCTTATTTCGAATTTTGAAATATCTTTTACATCGACTGGTATCAATGCTTGCAAATCTTCATCGACAACATCCATATTTGAGGTAACACCTCCTGCCACACCAAATTCCATGTTCTCATTTTCGGCACTTTCTGCAAATCCGGTTGACATCAAGATGCCTCGATCCAGACCAATGTAGGTTGCACCATTTTCAAATAAACCCACTGATCTAGGATCACCATCGAAAATGATGGAATTTACTTGTACACCTTGACCTAAAAAGACATTGTTAATGAGAGCTGTGGCACTAAGAGCACCTTGGTCGGCACTAGTGATGTCCAACTGGGCATATAAACCCACAGGAAGATAGCTCTGTGCTATCAGTAAAAGGGCGACTGTAGTTATTCTTTTGAGCATTTTATGCTTTCCTTAGTCCTTAGAGGGCCAATCCTAGAAGAAAACGAGAAAATTTATGTTTTTCTTGTTAATCTTCGGAGCTTTATCGTTTATCGAAAAAGCTACGAGAAGCCCGTTCTTTATGCTATTTTTATATTATAAATAATACAAATATATGGGTTCCTTTTTTAAATCCGTATTTAGTTCTTGTCTAGGTACAATTTTAGCCTTCTTTTTTTGCTTTTTGGTCTTGATGATCATCGGCACAATCTCAGGCATGGGAAAGAATAATATCGAATCAAATTCAGTATTACTCCTTGATTTTCAAGGACTTTTGCCAGAAAAGACAAATAACGTACAAAGCAATTCAAGCTTCAATTTTGAAACTCCTAGTGCTATGGGAGTTTTTGAAATGATTGACTATATAAAACATGCGGCTACGGATGATCGTATCAGCCAAATCGTCTTAAAGCCCGAAAATTCGAGTATGGGCTTTGCTAAAATGATTCAATTGGCTGATGCCTTGGACACTTTACGTGAAAAATGTGATAAGCCGATATATGCTTACGGCGACTTTTATACTCAATCTGGATATTTGCTCTCTTCTGAAGCTGATTCAGTTTTTCTAAATCCTGAAGGAGGCATTGATTTTCGTGGATTTGGTGTTTCGATATCTTTCGCAAAAGAATTTCTTGAGAAGATCGGTGTAAAAATGAATGTTTTTTATGCTGGTGAATTTAAAAGTGCTGCCGAGGTATATTATCGCAATGATATGAGCGAAAACTCCAAACTCCAGACAAGAGAATTTTTATCTGCACTACATGATAATTATCTCGACCGTATCACTGAAAACAGAAATTTAGATCATTCAATACTGAACCATGCTTTGGACAATTATACATTTAGCAATGCTGATTCTACCCTAGCCTATGGAGCAGTCGATGGTCTCACTCAATGGTTTGAATTTGAAAATATCTTGCGTCGTAACATGGACCTCAAGAAAGGAAAGAAGATAAATTACATCACCATTGATGAATACAAAAAGAAGACGAGCTTATCACGAAAAGGCAAAGGTAAGGATAGGATTGCAGTGGTATTTGCTGAAGGTGAAATCAGATATAATCAGGAAGGCAATGGCTTGATTAGTGAAATGGCCTACCACAAAATATTTGATAAAATAAGAAAAGATGAAAATGTAAAAGCTGTTGTCTTCAGAGTGAGTTCTCCTGGAGGAAGCAGTTATACGTCAGAGGCCATCTTGCAAGAAGTTCGTGATATACAAGCATCCGGTATACCTGTTGTTGCTTCGTTTGGCAACTACGCAGCTTCTGGCGGCTACTATATATCTTGCAGCGCAGATACGATTGTGTCAGAAGCCAATACCATCACCGGTTCGATAGGTGCGTTCAGTGTATTCCCTGAAGCCAATGAATTGTTTGAAGAAAAGCTCGGCATACACATTGATACAGTTAAGACAGCAGAATACGCCGTTGGTTTCAATCCAATGTTAAAATTGACAGAACCAGAAAGAAGGTTCATCGATAAATCAAACAAAAGAATTTACAATACCTTCCTAAATCGTGTCGCTGATGGTCGAGGTATGACTTTTGAAGACGTTGAAAAAATTGCTGAAGGAAGAGTCTACACTGGTGAAAGAGCATTGGAACTTGGTCTCGTCGATGTGATTGGAAATCTTGATAACGCTATTGAAATCGCTGCTGATATGGCAGGTATGGAAAAGTATAAAATCAAAGAATATCCTGTCATCTCTACTCCTAAATGGATAGAATTTTTAGAAGCATTTTCGGACCAAGCATCATTGAGTAAAATCTTTCAGAAATTCACCATCAGCAAAGAACTTGAAAAACTTAAAGAAACGGTCGAAATGTACAAAGAGCATCGGGTGCCGATGATGTTGTTGCCTTTTGAGTTGAAGTTTTAAGTTTTTGGAAGTCTGTTTTCGGTGATCGATTTTCGGTGATCGATTTTCGGTGGTGGTCGGTTCTCGGGCTGTTTTCGATCAGCATTTAGCTTTCCGTATTTTAACACTATCTTGGAATTCTCAACTTTAAAAAATGGAACAAGGAGCTCATCATTCGAATGAAAAAAATCAAGATAAATTGATTTCAAAAGTCAATCAAAATTCAGTGAATAATATCTATGATACCAAGAAAGAACCAAGAAAATCACTGGGTGTTTACTTAAAAAATCAAAATAGACTGATCATGAATTCCATTTCGATAGCTGATAAAAAAGCTGCGATTTTGATCAGAATAAATACTGCTATAATATCTGCACTAATTGTTTTTGAAAGTTACTTTGAAGGCAATTCATCTTTTAATGAACAAATTATTCCGGTACTCATTATTGGGCTTTCCATATCTCTAATTTTTGCAATCCTTGCTGCGAAGCCCTTTAGCTATGTCATGTATAATGTTTTTGAAAAAACCATTAAAAAGAATATCCAAATTTAGAGGAAAACAACTTTATGCTTTTTAAGGTGCCTGAATTTGAAGAATATGAATTGTCAATGCAAAAGGTATTAAAAAGTCAAAATTTACAAATAGGAAATCTGACACGTTTTAATTATTTCATGAGCAAAAGCATATCAAGAAATTATTTGCAATTAGAAATAGCGTATACTACATTTCTAATTACATTTTTGATAGTCACAGTTCTTTATATAGCTTCTAATTACTTTTAATATACTATCAAGTTTAAATGATAATTATGGCATTTCATCTTTCAATAAGAAAGAACCCATACAACAATGTCAACGAGTCTCTGCATTTGACACAATGAAAAGAATATTCGACATCATCATGTCCTTGGTTGCCCTGTTGATCTTTGCAATTCCTATGTTGTTCGTCTCGATTCTTCTCAAGCTAGTCGAAAAGCATCCGATTATTTTCAAGCAAGAGCGAATAGGCATGTCAAAAAAGCCGTTTGAGATATTAAAGTTTCAAACCATGGTTAATGAAGTTCCAACAAAAATCGGTAAACGACTAAGAAAAACGGGACTCGATGAAATCCCTCAATTTATCAATGTATTGAAAGGAGATATGAGTATCGTTGGTCCAAGAGCATTGACCGATTATGACATCAAGAGATTGGGTTGGGATGACGACTATCATTCGGTGAGGTGGAACCAAAAACCAGGTATTACCGGATATGCGCAGGTATATGGTGGTCAAAACAAAAAGACTTCGTGGTTTTGGGACAAGTACTACATCCACAATCAAAATATAATGGTTGATTTAGGATTAATACTGGTCTCATTTTGCATGAACATCTTTGGGAAGAAACGCGTTCGTCAATTTATTTTCCGATCAAAAAGTTTGAAATAATGAAAGTCAAACTCATACTGCCAGCGTTAAAAGAAGCTGAAAGTCCTTTTTGGAGACCTATCAAATATTCACTTTTTCCCCCATTGGGACTTGCTACACTTGCCGCGTATCTTTCACCAGATGATGAAGTCGAACTCCAAGACCAACATGTCGAAACACTCCGCCTTGATGACAATCCAGATTTGGTCATAATACAGGTTTACATTACCAATGCCTATCGCTCTTATAAGCTGGCAACACACTATCGCAACAAGGGTGCTTATGTCATTCTTGGTGGACTTCATGTTACTTCATTGCCAGATGAAGCAGCACCATATGCGGATAGTATTTTCATTGGACCGGGTGAAGAAACCTTTCCACAATTTCTCAATGATTTTAAAAATAATGAACCAAAGAAAATTTATTTCTCTTCAAAGAGAACACTTAAAGGTATTCCTAAAATCAGACGCGATCTAATCAAAAGAAATCGATATTTGGTACCCAATTCAATTGTCGTTACCAGAGGATGTCCTCACCACTGTGATTTTTGTTATAAGGATGCTTTCTTCGAAGGTGGAAAATCATTTTATGTGCAACAAGTCGATGAAGCTTTGGCAGAAATTGATCGCCTACCCGGAAAACATTTATATTTCCTAGATGACCATTTGCTTGGTAATGGAAAATTTGCAAGCGCTCTTTTTCAAGGCATGAAAGGAATGAATCGGGTATTCCAAGCAGCGGCAACCGTTGACTCAATACTTAGGGGAAAACTCATTGAAGAGGCTGCAGAGGCAGGTCTCAGAAGTTTGTTTGTAGGCTTCGAAACTTTCTCTCCAGAAAATCTAAGACAGAGCAATAAAAAACAAAATCTAAAGAAAGACTATCAGGCCGCGGTCGAAAGATTACATTCGCTGGGAATCATGATCAATGGTAGTTTTGTATTTGGACTAGACGATGACCACAACGACGTATTCAAGCGTACCGTTGATTGGGGCGTTGAAAATGGTATCACCACTTCCACATATCACATACTTACTCCATATCCAGGCACTCGATTGTACCAAAACATGGAAGCAGAAAACAGGATACTAACAAAGAACTGGGACTTGTATGATACAAGACAAGTTGTATACAAAACAAAGAATATAAGCAATGAAGAATTGAAAGCTGGTTACGATTGGGCCTATAAAGAGTTCTACAAATGGAGCAATATCTTTAAAGCTAGTTTCCACCACCCAAGCCACAAACATAAGTTAAAACACTTACTATACTCAGGAGGTTGGAAAAAATTCGAACCACTTTGGAATTTCTTGATAAAGACAAAAAACCTCAACAATATGCTTCCGCTACTTGAGGCCATTTTGTCTAAAGTCAAATTGAGTAATGAACAGCAAAAAGATGCTGAATTTCAATTGCTGACTGAATAAAACCGAATGCTTGAAAACATTGAATGGGATCCGAAGCTGGCATTAATTCACAAAACCATTATAATCTTCTACTTGACATAAGAAAGAACATCCACC
>JAHDDD010000435.1 GCA_020629535.1 Saprospiraceae bacterium | reverse complement strand
CGATTGTTATTTCTCCTTCGACTGGATAATTTCTTACACCTACTTCATTTCCTTGTTCATCATAAATTGGAGTATCACCTGCTTGGTACAAATAGCTTGTATTTGCAAGAGTTCTATCTGTACCTATCAATTCATACTGATCTACTCGATGAGGAAGATTAATAAAAGAATCCAAAACAACTGATTCCACAACTTCAATATCATATTGACCTTGATCAAAACTCATATTTGGAATAAGTCGCGTATTTATTTGATTCATAAAGAATTCATTGGATCTCCACTCTCGCAATGCTACGACTTGCTCTACTGTGGCATCAACACTATTTCCTGACAAGTCTTCTACTTCTCCATTTGAAATATTGTCTAGCGGATAATACAATACTAGATCTGATCTATTCGGATGGTCATTTTGGATTTGACGGTTCATCCAGGATTGAATTGTTGATCCGTCCAAAGCCTTTCTCCAAATTCTAAATTCAGACAAGCTTGCATAAGATCTTGTCGCCGGATTTATAATCGCCGCACCTATATTCATATCCAGCACATCAATGGGTTTAGTTTTACCGGTTCCAGAATGCCACAATTGACCATTAAGATATATGTGCATCTCTCCAGTAGAAGCATTCTTGGTGAAGGCCCAATGGTTCCACAGGTTCTTATAATCATTAGGATTGGCTGTTTTATTTATTCTATCCCAACTGCCATCATTACCGCAGTCCCAGTACACTTGACCGTTAGACCAAGGCAAATGTACATTTAGTTGCCTTAGATTTGAAGCATCTCTGGCCTCAAAGGTGGTTGTGGCTCTTGGCAAGCTATTATCACCTTTATGCCAAAATGAAATTGTCACTTCTTCTGATATAGACTCCAATCCATTTGCAACATTCAAATGTCCAGAATTATTAAATTCCATATAGGAGGAGTAAGCTGGTTCTGTTATTTGAGATGACTCATAACTTGTTTCCAAAGCATTTAACATTAAGCCCTCTCCTTGGCTATTTAGATGTGAAATTCTAACAGCTATGTTGCTGGTACCATCCCACTCAAAGGAAGAATGAAATACAAAATGGTTTTCGGAACGATTTATTTCAGTCGAATTGTAATAAACCTCAGTCCAGTTAGTCTTTGCATTAAGTTCAGAAATATTGCTAGCAGATGAATGCTTTAATTCTATTTTGAACTGTTCTAATTGAATTGATCCACTTAATACAGAAAGCTGCAGTCCTGTAACTTCTTGTGCATTAAGCCCTTTTGATAAAAGATTGTCCGCCGTTAATATATACGTTGCAGAATGCTCTTTTGCTGCCTGACCAAAGTAATCAAAAGCTTGATTTCCAGAGCTTATTTCAATGAGATTCGCTTGACCTGAAATGAGTTCAACTTCTTTTTCAGTCCTGGACACAAAACTGTAAGTTGGTTCACTTGTATAACTAAATGTTGATTCATCAAAATTATTGATAACATAATCAGGATCTACTCTCAAGGTTGAATCTACTCTAGTCGAATCTACGATATAAGTATTACAACTGTAATCCCATTCACCACAACCTTTATTACGATCTGTCCCTGTAGACACTAATGCATCTTTGCAACGCATACCGTAATGCATCAAAATCTTTTCAAATCGGTTGTGGTCTCCTTCTGGAAATTGGATTACTGTATCTCGAGTAGTAGAAGAAAAATCGAGAGTTTGAACAAACTCATCTTGAGAGAAAATACTGAACCACGTCAGCAAATTAAAAGTAAGAACGATTATTTTTTTCATAGCGCTGCTTGAAAATTGAAAGTTTACAATCTTAAATAATGGAAGAATTTCTAAGATACAATTCTGATTCAAGACAAGGTGGATGAAAGGCCATGGAATTTCAAAAAAAAATTAGATTTTTTTTGTTGATGGTTTATTCAACATTATGAATCATCAATGGATTTGAAAATTAGTTGTTTAAACTTCTAGATATCAGGCTTATACATATTAAAATAACCACCCCATTAACAAGACTGCATTTCCATTTCCTTAACAGAGACTAACTAGACTTTAACACGGGTAGCATAATTTCTCAGGACGCATTCAGAAGCTTCAATTCGTATAGAAATCTGTACATGCTATGCTGATCCTTCCTTTGAGTAATCTGACTCAATTGAAAAAACTTTAAAAACTAAATCATGAAAATGTTTCTTAAACCGGTCAAGGTGATCTGTTTGATTATGTTGACATACGGGTTACATGCCAACTATGGAAACGAGAATTTCTGTTTTGATGCAGATGTTCCTGAGGCTCAAAACAGTATGATGTGTTTGACTGCACCGACTTTATTTTGTCCAGCCACATACTTGGGTTGTCCTAGTGACAACATTGATCCCTCAAATACAGGAGAACCGATTGCCCAGGCAGGTGATCCTAATTGTCCTGATCCTATTGTATCCTATAGTGACGTAATCGTCACAAATACGGCTTGTCTGAAAGTGATACACAGAACTTGGGAAGCAACCTATCCTCCAGGATCTGCAAGTATCAAGTTGCATTCATCTTGCCAACAAACCATCTTTTTGGAAGATAATTTACCCCCTGTTATCAACAATTGTCCATCTGACATCGTTATTGATTTGTCTGTTGATTGTGACAGCTCTGTAGTCTGGACAGTACCCACAGCATCTGATGATTGTGGTATTCAGTACTT
>JAHDDD010000045.1:5958-16830 GCA_020629535.1 Saprospiraceae bacterium | reverse complement strand
TATCTCCAAATGCTAAAATTTTACATTTAATTTATTCTATATATAATGGTCTGGTAACGAGAGATATGCGAATTTAAAAGAGAGGTACACCCATTCAAAATTTATGAGTACAATGCATGAACTACCTCAAGAAGATTCGTATTGACAATGCCGATGAAAGGATGATCTGATTGACTTATCAATAATCTGCCTATTGAATACTGATCATTGACTTACTGGGCCTCCAACTCATCCCAATATTCAATGGCTCTTCTTGTGTGAGGGATACATATACTTCCTCCAACAATATTTGCAACAGAAAACACTTCAAAGATTTCATCAGTAGTTGCGCCTAATTCATGAGCAGTGCCTAGGTGATATTTTATGCAATCATCACATCTTAACACCATGGATGCAACCAAGCCTAAAAGTTCCTTGGTTTTGACATCTAACGCTCCGTCTGTATATGTTTGATTATCAAGACTGAAAAATCGCTTTAAGACTTTGTTGTCTTGCTGCATCAGCCTGTCATTCATTTTCTTTCGGTAATCATTGAATTCATTTATCTGGCTCATATTATCCAATTTCAATCTTAACTAATAATTATCAAAAAGTATTTATTGCAAATGATCTCATCAATCACTTGCCTGCTCCTTTGTTTAAATTAAAATTCTGCATTTCCCGGATACCTTGGAAAAGGAATAACATCTCTGATGTTCGCCATGCCGGTAACAAATAAAACGAGTCTCTCAAAGCCGAGTCCAAATCCGGCATGTGGCACAGTTCCAAATCTTCTTGTGTCTAAAAACCAATCCATCTCGTGGGCAGGTATGTGCATCTCTTCCATTCGTTGTGTAAGTTTGTCGAGACGCTCTTCTCTTTGAGAACCTCCAATAATCTCACCAATACCAGGAAACAAGACATCCATGGCACCTACTGTTTTTCCATCGTCGTTTTGACGCATATAAAATGCCTTGATCTCTTTTGGGTAATCGGTTAAAATGACTGGTTTTTTGAAATGCTTTTCTACCAAATATCTTTCGTGTTCTGATTGCAAATCTGCTCCCCAATCCTCGATTGGAAATTGGAATTTGCCTTTCTTGTTTGGTTTTGATTTTTTTAGAATTTCAATGGCTTCAGTATACGTCAAACGAACAAATTCATTGTCAAGCACAAAACGCAACTTTTCGATCAATGGCATAGGAGATCGTTCATTTTGAGGCTTTTGTTTTTCCTCATTCTCCAATCTTTGCTGAAGGAATTCTAGATCCTCCATACAATTATCTAGTGCATGTTGAATAAGAAATTTGAGCATCTCCTCTGCGAGATCCATATTGTCATCAAGATCATTGAATGCCACTTCTGGTTCGATCATCCAAAATTCTGCAAGGTGTCTGGTAGTATTTGAATTTTCTGCTCGAAAAGTCGGACCAAACGTATACACCTCACTCAATGCCAATGCTCCCAATTCAGCTTCAAGTTGACCGGAAACGGTCAGATTCGTTTCCTTACTAAAAAAGTCTTTTTTATAATCAATGCTTCCATCTTCTTGCCTTGGAATTTCATTCAAATCCATAGCTGTAACATGAAACATTTCACCTGCACCCTCCGCATCTGATCCAGTGATAATGGGAGAATGTATGTATACATATCCTTTGTCATTGAAAAACTTGTGGATGCCATAGGCAAGATGATGTCTGATTCTGAATACTGCACCGAAAGTATTTGTTCGAAAACGTAGATGTGCAATCTCTCTTAGATATTCAAGTGTGTGCCTTTTAGGTTGAAGAGGATATTTCTCTGCATCAGAATCACCCAAGATCTCAAAATTATTGACCTTCATTTCGTATTTCTGTCCTCGACCCTGAGATTCTATGACTTCACCAGACGCCTTCAAAGCAGCGCCTGTTGTGATTCTTTTCAATTCTGCCTGCTCGGCATTCTCAAAATCAATTACCAATTGAAATGTTGACAAACATGAACCATCGTTGAGGGCGACGAATTGATTGTTTCGAAAACTTCGCACCCAACCCATTACGGTCGTTTCATAGCCTTGCTCTTCTGAGGCAAGAATTTCTTTGATCTTTTTTCTCTTTGCCATTATTATTGTTTGTTGAGACAAAGTTAAAAATGATTTTTCTAAAAGAATCAGTTCATGGAAGTAAGATTCAGAAATCAATGTCAAAGGGACTGAAACTATTTCAAGTTTATTACATTGTAATATTAGTTTTTCAAAATAATGAACCAAAACAATATCATAGATCGTGTGGAGCTGGTCGCCACCAAAATAATCACAGAAGATTTTCCTGAAAAATTAGTATTCCACAACATTGATCATATCCATAAGATTATTTCTGCTTCAAAGAAAATCATTGCAGACATGAATTTGGATAACGATCAGCGGGAAACCATTTTAATTGGAGCTTGGTTCCATTGCATCGGTTTGAAAAATCTTGAAAAATTTAAAGGCAAAAGTGATGTGATGAAGTTCTTTGAATTTTGCTCGGATGAATCTATCCTGATTGCAAAAGAAAAATTATCACAATTCAATTATCCCCAGGATAAGATCGAAAAAGTTGTTGATCTGATCAAAGATTCAGGCCCAACCAATGTTCCTAAGACAATAGAGGGCAAAGTTCTTGCGGATGCCATCACCGTTGATTTAGGTTCAAAGAAAAACAAAAAAACTTTTGAAACACGATATCAGGAGCTTCTCTTATTGGGAGTGATGAATGTAAACAAAGAGAACTTTTATGATCGAGTTCAAGAGTATTTACAACAACATGAATATCATACTCCTTTTGGTAAAAAAGAACTGAAGCCAAAAAAATTGGAACTGATCGAATTTGTCGAAAAGAAAAAAAAGGAGCTCAAAAAGCAACAAACTCTCGCTCTCAAAAAAGAACTCAACATCAGCGAAGATGAACTCAAAAAGCTAAAGAAAAATCTACGCTCGGTTTCCGGACGTGATGAACGAGGAATTCAAACCATGTTTAGGACTACCTCCAGAAACCATTATACATTGATGCAAATGGTTGATCGGAAAGCCAATATTTTGATTTCACTCAATGCCATTTTGCTTTCTTTGATAGTCAGTCGAATTATTGGTATGCATAATTCTATTTGTATTCACAATGCTCCAATTATTATAATGCTGCTCGCTTCGTCAATCTCAATCATCTTTGCAGTGTTGGCCATCATTCCTGCACAAAATCATGGAGAATTTTCAGAACAAGAAATTCGTTCAAAGGAAGGAAATCTATTGTACTTTGGAAATTATCATAATATGAGCTTCCGAGATTTCAATTGGGGTTTCTTACAAATGATGAACGACAGTGACTATCTCTACACCTCGATGATTCGCGACTTATACTTTTTAGGTCAAACCCTGAATCATAAAAATGTAAATATCAGAAGAGCATTGAGTGCTTTCATTGCCGGAATTTTAATCACTGTTTTGGTTTTTGTATTCGTAGCAAATCTACCTGATTTCCATTTTGGTGCAGTGAATCATTGATTTTAAAGAATGATATCAGTAAGCCATAGGCATCACAAAGGATTACCCTTCTAATTCGGAAATAATTGTGCTGGCTTGATCAAAAGTAGATTGCATATTGTCGGCTGAGCCTCCTGCATACAGATTTAATTCGCAAGTATGAAATAAGGATTGGATTTTACCAATGGTATCAGAAGCAACGCCCTCTTTCTCCAGCGAATTAGCTATGGTTTCTTTTTTTAGATAGGTGGCTGGAACGCCAAACTTATCTGAAATGTACTCTTTGACTGCTCTAATGATTTCTTCATAAAAGGCGCTTCCCTTGTTTTCATTCATGAATGTAGACGCATTTTTCAGTTTTGTATTTGCTACCTCCTGTGCCTTTTGACGTCTCACCACTTCTGGATCAAGCTGTCCAGATTTCATTTTTCTGTAGTATACAAACCCCGTTAGCATCATTGACAATAAGGATAATCCAATCAATGCCCAATATGGAACCGATTTATAAAAACCTGTATTCTCTTTTCTGAATGTTGTGGCAGTTGCAATCGGCATCAATTTTTCTGCTGGGTCTGCATTGATTATCTCAAGGTCTTTATTGCCCGTACCTTGAACCACATTTAAATTGAAAGATCGTGAACCCAAAGTGACATAGTTATTACTGTCAACGTCGAAGTATTGAAATTTAGGCCTGATCAAATAACGACCCGGTTTCTTTGGAACAAAAAGATACTCAAATGTTTTACGATGATATTTTAATCCATTCTGTTGGAATGTTTCATCATTTATAATATTCGGATCGTAAATGTCAAAATCATTCTCACTCAAAAAATTTGGCGCAATCACAAATTTACTATCTCCATCTCCGACAATTTGCATATTCAAAGTAACGGCATCATCTGTGGTGATTGAGTTCTTGCTCATTGTAGCGTTCATCTGGTATTTTCCCACTGCATTAGAAGCTGCAGGATCGGTTGTTGGTGGCAAATCACTCACTCTAAAAGTCACCTCCTCTCCAATGACATTTTCAGGGATGAGTCGACTGCTAAAAAAGAAACTTCTTTTCTCTCCGGGTGGCATAATACCTAATTGAACATCAAATGGACCGATGGTGTAGGTACCTGTCTGCTGAGCAAAAAGCAGTCTGCTCACCATGACCCTTCTGCGGTATTCCACACCATTGATTATTTCGCGAGTTGTTTGAGCATTGACTCTTTGTTCTTCCACATAAAAGCCATCATATTCGATGCCTTCATCTGGAATACTAAAATTTCTAACATTAGCATTATAATACAATACATAGTCCAACTTGATCTGTTGCCCTACATACAGATCGGTGGTAGAAGTTTCAATCTGCACAAAATAATCTTCTTTATCACCTTGTTTCCGAGGAGCTGCTTTGACTACTTCAATTGTTATAGGTTTGGAGCTGTAAGTCTTACCTCCACTTTCGATCGATGCCGGTCTGATTGTATGCGTCCCAATCTTGTCGGTTCGCAAGCCAAATTTGTAGCTCATGCTTCTTGTCATCGCACCATTGACTATTGTCATAGAAGATGATTGGGAAGGACCACTTACTACCTTGAATGGCTTGAAGTTAGGTTGTCTAAAATTGGTGCCATCTCCGTTTAAACTAAATTCGACATAGACCACCGAATTCTGAACAATCTTTCTCGCATCTGCTGAAGCCGTAAAATTTAATTGTTGCCCAATGGCAGACATCCACATCATGAAAAATGTGATCGATAAAACCCAATACCTAATATCTCTGCTTGTCAACTCTACAATTTTTTCAATTTCCTCTTTGATTTTTTTTGAGGTTCGGGATCATTGTTCGGATCAATTCGATCAAACAAAGGTGGAAGATCAAATTGGAAGAATGTATTCTCATCAGACATCCTAGGCTGCTCGATGATCCCTTCAGGATTTGGATAAACATTGATTTCTATCGGCTCCGTCTCAAGAGAAATTTCGTCACCTTCAACAAAGACAGGATCAATAAAATATTGCCCCTCACCTATCGGACGTAAATACCAACTATATGATTTGCTTGAAGTCTGATCGCCATTGATGATAGATACTGATTGACTCACATTGGGACCTGACACTATTTCGAAACCATCAAAGACCGGAGTTTGAATTTCACCATCGACATTTTCTAATGAAACCTTAAAAATAATCGTATTGCCTATCAGTACAGAATCTGAACTTACTGTAGCAGTTATATTACTATTCTGTGAGAACAGCATTCCCAACCAAAAAACAAAAGAAATGGTAAAACAGGTCTTCATCATATTGACATAAAAATATGGAGAATACCCGATGAAGTAAACTCCTTACTTTATTTTAAACTCTTTTTTCAGCTTGTTGACGTAATCGAGCTTTTCCCAAGTAAACGTTTCAACTTTTACTTTTTTCTCTTTCCCTGAACCATCAACAAATGTTACCGTCTTCACAGCCGGCTTTCTACCCATGTGTCCATAAGCAGCTGTCTCGCTATAGATCGGCTGTCTCAACTTCAATCTCTTTTCGATCGCATAAGGTCTCATATCGAAAACCTTGTAGATTTTATTAGCGATATCTGAGTCGCTCATTTCTACATTGGCTGTTCCGTATGTGTTTACATAAATGTTGGTTGGCTTGGCTACACCAATGGCATAAGATACTTGTACCAATACTTCATTGCAAATTCCAGCAGCAACCATATTCTTTGCGATATGCCGAGTAGCGTATGCAGCCGACCGGTCGACCTTTGAAGGGTCTTTCCCTGAGAATGCTCCACCTCCATGTGCACCCTTTCCGCCGTATGTGTCAACGATGATTTTTCTTCCAGTTAAGCCAGTATCACCATGAGGGCCTCCTATCACGAACTTTCCGGTCGGATTGACATGATAGGTAATCTTATCATCAAACAATTTCCTCAAACTCGCCTTCAATTTTTTCTTAACTCTTGGAATGACTATACCAATCACATCCTTCTTGATCTTAGCCAACATTTTTCTTTGAGCATCAAAGTCGTCGTGCTGCGTACTGACCACAATAGAATCGATTCTAATAGGCTTACCGTTTTCGGCGTATTCGACAGTTACCTGTGACTTAGAATCCGGTCTGAGATATTTCATCACTTTGCCTTCCTTTCTGATGCTTGCCAATTCTTCCAAAATCTTGTGAGAAAGGTCAAGCGCCAAAGGCATATAATTATCTGTTTCGTTGGTAGCATAACCAAACATCATTCCTTGGTCACCGGCTCCCTGATCTTGTTTTTTCTTTCTTTCAACTCCCATATTGATGTCAGGAGATTGCTCATGAATAGATGAGAAGACGCCACAACTATTTGCCTCGAACATGTATTCAGATTTCGTGTAACCGATTTTCTGAATGACATCTCTGGCAATCTGTTGAACATCCAGATAGGTTTTTGTTTTCACTTCACCTGCAAGAACAACCTGGCCTGTAGTAACCAATGTTTCGCAAGCAATTTTTGAATCTGGGTCGAAGGCCAAAAAGTGGTCAACGAGTGCATCCGATATCTGATCTGCAACTTTATCCGGATGTCCTTCCGACACTGATTCTGAGGTAAATAAATATGACATGTTTACTATTGTTTTAATTAAAGCGCAAAAATAAATTTATCTTTTAAAATTCGTGGATTTCAGTCCTTATCTTTTCGAACCTACTTGTCAACGAATTACTTGATTTCACATTCAAACATGAGCTGATCTTCAATATATCCCTTCAAAACATCACCGATTTGGACCGGACCAACACCGGCTGGAGTGCCTGTATAGATCATATCTCCCATCTTCAATGTGAACATGGTCGAGATATAACTAATCAACTTATCGAATTTAAAAATCAGATGCTTGGTACTAGATTGCTGGACAATCTCTCCATTTTTTTCCAGTCTGAAATTCAAATCATCTAAATTCAATTGATCTTTTGGTATGAATTCTCTACTGATCACCGCTGAAAAATCGAAAGATTTGGCAATCTCCCAAGGATGACCTTTTTCCTTACACACAGCCTGAACATCTCTCGCCGTAAAGTCAATGCCCAATCCAATCATATCGTAGTATGAGTTGGCAAACTTCTGATCAATATGCCTACCATTTTTACCCACCTTCAAAATCACCTCTACTTCATAATGAATGTTACTACTAAACTCTGGGTAATAAAAGGCATTGTTGTTGGCCAATAGTGCTGTGCTTGGCTTCATGAATATCATCGGCTTTTCAGGGACCGGACTATTCATTTCTTTGGCGTGATCGGCGTAGTTTCTACCTATGCAAAATATTTTCATACTAGAATTTTACATTCAAAAGTCCCGTCAATTCTTTAACATCTCTCAATGTTTCTTGAGCCACTTTTCTGATTTCAGCAGACGAAGCTTTGATCTTTTGTTTTACTTCCTTTTTATTCTCATTCAATGCATTTCTCTTTTCGATGAATTGACTTGACAAAGACCACAAGGCTTCTCCGACAGCATCTTTCAAATCAACATATCTTAGGTTACCTGCATTGAAATCTTTCATCAATGTATCATGTTGCTCTTGATGATCGGCTGCTTTTAGCATGACAAATAGATTCTCAACTCCCTCACTCATTTCTCCTTCTTTCGTATCGCCTGTATCTGTTACTGCTGAACGTATTTGTTTCTTAATACGTGCCTCATCGCTAAACACAGAAATGTAATGTTTCTCACCTGCACTTTTACTCATCTTTCGTGTTGGGTCTGCAGTTGATTTTATTTTTGGAAATTCCGTGTGCAAAGTTTCAGGCATCACAAAATACTCTTTACCCACCTGATTATTAAATCTATTGGCAATGGCTCTGGAAAGTTCAAGGTGTTGATCCTGATCTTTTCCGACCGGAACGTAATCGGCTTTGTAAATCAAAATATCTGCTGCTTGCAAAACAGGATAGTTTAGCAATCCAGCACTAATAAAGTTTTCTTTGCTCGATTCACTCGATTGTTGGCTCTTGTCTTTGAATTGGGTCATTCTACTCAAATGTCCATATGAGCAAAAACAATTAAAAATCCAACCCAACTCTGCATGCTCTGGGACCAATGACTGAATAAAGAGGTTTTTCTCTTCAATTCCCAAAGCCAAGAGATTAAATATGAGATCCCAGGTTTTATTACGCAACTTCTTTGGATCGTATGGCATGGTCATCGCATGATAATCGACCACTCCATAATAACAATCATACTCTTCTTGCAGTCGCACCCAATTCTTATTGGCACCAAAGTAGTTTCCATAATGCAAATCACCGGTTGGTTGTATGCACGACAGCACTGTTTTTCTTTCCTGACTCATTTTATAATTTTACAGCTATGGTAGAAATTTCTACGTTCACATACTTAGGAAGGTTCGCAACTTCGACCAATTCTCTGGCAGGAGCTGTGGCTTCATCAAAATATTCTGCATAGACTGCATTGATTCTTCCGTACATTCCCATATCAGAAACAAAGACCGAACATTTGACAACATCATTAAAATCCAAACCTGCTTCTGATAGAATGGCAGAGATGTTCTTCATTACTTGACGTGTTTCTTCTTCGATATTTTCGTTAACGAGATTTCCTGTCGCCGGATCGAGGGCAATCTGTCCTGAGATGTACAAGGTACCGTTGGCAAGAACAGAATGGTTGTACGGTCCAACGGGTGCAGGAGCATTGCTTGAGTTGATTATTTGCTTAGACATAATGATATGATTAATAACACAAAAAGCTCCGCAACCTATACAGGTGGGAGCTTTCATTTATCTTGAAAAAATAAATACTAGTCTTCGTCTTCCTCAGCGCCTTTTACGATAACCTGACCTTTATAGTACATGTCACCGTCTACGAAATAAGCTCTGTGGTATCTGTGTGTCTCACCTGTTGTTTTACATACTGCCAATTGAGGGACAGCTGCTTTCAAGTGAGTTCTTCTCTTTCTTTTCCTTTGCTTAGAGATACGACTCTTAGGATGTGCCATGAGACTTTAGATTTTTAATTTAATTGAATATTTTTTAATACTTCTGCAAATGGATTATTTGAATTCTCATCTGTTTCTTCTACTTCTTCTTGATTGTCGAGAAACTCTTTGGCTTTTTGATTGCAAGGTTGAGGTATCTCATCTTCACAATCAAAGGTCTTGATCATTGGCATTGATAAAACGATAAATTCATAGATCGCTTTGTTCAATTCCAAACTTGGACTTTCATAACCAATTCTCCACACTTCTTCATCTGTGGTTTCTTCATCATGGGTGTATTTCACAATCAATTTGTGTTCACCCTGAATCGGCAGATCAATTTCGGCACTGCATCTATCACATTCCGTTTTGTATGTTCCTTCCAGTTCAAAGTCAATCTCGATGTGATCTGACTTCTTCTTGACAACCAAATGAAAATCAAAACTTCCGTGTTTTACGGCTGAATTCTCTACCCTTTGAAAAAACTCATCTTTTACAGAAAAGTCGAATTCGTGAATCCCATTTTTCATCCCCTTTAATGGGAGCGAAAAATGCGTCAAGGATTGCATGTTAAAGAACTTTTTTAATGGAGGGCAAAAGTACAGTTATTTTTTTATTTTTTCAATAAATTTTGCATAGCGATTTGAACTTGTCATTTCGTCAAAAATCAACACCAAGTTGCTACAATTTCCCTTCATCGGCAAAGCTATAATACCCATGTTCACTGATGATTAGATGGTCTAAGACCTTGATATCCAGCATGGTACCTGACTTAATCAGTTTTTTTGTGATGTCAATATCTGCCTGACTTGGTTTCAGATTTCCAGAAGGATGATTGTGGCAGAGTATGATCGAGCTCGCTTCCTGATCTAAAGCAGATTTGAATACCACCTTAGGATCTACGACTGTCCCAGCTATTCCTCCTTGACTGATAATCACCTGTCTGATCACCCGATGATTACGATTTAAAAGGAGAATTTTGAACACCTCTTTTCGTAAATCTTCCATCCCGACCTTGAGGATATTAAATGCATCATTGCTGCTGGTTATCTTTTGTTTTTCAATCGGCTGACTGGATTCACGTCTTCTTCCGAGCTCCAAGGCAGCAATGATATTAATGGCTTTCACCTGACCAATGCCTTTAAATTTTTTGAATTCCTGGATGTTTAATTTTCCGAGCATCAACAAGTTATTTTCACATGCTTGAAGGATGCGCTGAGCTAAAGACAATGCAGATTCATCTTTTGTCCCAGAACCAATGATGATGGAAAGTAATTCAGAATTCGACAGTGTCTCTTTGCCATGAAGCATTAACTTTTCACGAGGACGGTCTCCCTCCTCCCATAATTTGATCGATAATGTGTTTTTATAGTTTCGCATTCATAAATGAATCGATAAAAAACAGAGATTGTAAACAGTTATGCACTTCTAATTTTA
>JAHDDD010000045.1:0-5858 GCA_020629535.1 Saprospiraceae bacterium | reverse complement strand
AATTCGTCATTCCCAAATCGTCATTCGTCATTCACAATTCGTAACTCGTAAAATCGTATTTTCGCACCATGCTCGACTATAATAAAAATTTTGAACTTGCTCTTTCGACACTCAATGATCAGCAACGAAGAGCTGTAGAAAATACAGAAGGAACGGTCATGGTTGTCGCCGGTCCTGGGACTGGAAAAACCCAACTTCTTGCTGCCCGAATCGGCTATATCATCCAAAATACAGATACAAGTGCTCATGATATTTTAGCATTGACTTTTACTGAAGCAGGAGCTATCGCCATGAGAGATCGTCTTCGTCAATTCATCGGACCAGACGCATACAAGGTCAGCATATATACTTATCATGCTTTCTGCAACCAAGTCATCCAGTCCAACCTCGATAAGTTTGGAAAGTATATAGACCTACACATGATCAGCGATTTAGAACAAGCCGATCTTATGATGAAAATGATCGATGCCTTGCCTGTTGACAATCCATTGAAAGTCATTAGAGGAGATCGATATTTCTACATGCAAAATTTGGAAAAGCATTTCCAAACCATGAAAAAGGAAAACTGGACCTATGATTTTATCGATAATGCGATCAATGAATATGAACAAAAACTTAGAACAGACCCTGAATACATCTATAAAAAATCAAGAGCCGGACATTACAAAAAAGGTGATGTTAAAGAAAAATTGATACAGAAGAAATTGAAGTCAATGGTAAAGCTCAAAGAAGCTTCAAAGCTTTTTTCGAAGTACAACGCATTGATGAAAGAAGGACGCAGATACGATTTTCATGACATGGTCTTGTGGGTACTCAATGCATTCAAAAATGATGCTGAATTACTTTCAGAGTATCAAGAAAGATATCAATACATTCTTGTCGATGAATACCAGGACACCAATGGAAGCCAGAATGAATTGATCTATAAGCTCGCTGAATATTGGGAGCAGCCAAACCTTTTTGTGGTGGGAGATGACGACCAAAGTATCTTTAGATTCCAAGGTGCAAACATGGACAACATCATTGACTTTAAAGAAAAATACGACCCATTAACCGTCGTACTTGAAAACAATTACCGTTCAGGACAGATCATCCTTGACAAAGCATCTCAATTAATAAAAAATAACAAGGAAAGACTTGCCACCAAGTATGCAAATGAAATCAGCAAAGACTTGATTGAAAGTAGAAATCTCATCATTCCGAGTAAAATTAAATACGTCGCATACCACAATACCGTTCATGAGAAAAAAGCCATTATCAATGAAATCATTCGACTTCAAAAAGATGGAGTTAATCTCAATGATATTGCCGTACTTTACAGAAACCATAGAGACGCTGATGACATCGTAAATTACCTACAACTTCACAATATTCCATTGAATGTAAAGAAGAAAATAGATGTCCTCAACTTGCCTATTGTTCAACAACTGATCTTAATTTTAAAATACCTCGCGGAGGAATTCAAGAAGCCCTATTTGGGAGAACACATGTTGTTCAAAATTCTGCACTATCAATGCTTTGGTCTCAAGCCGATTCAGATGGCGAAAATCAGTTTGCTCATCCACGAAGTAAATAAAAGTCAAAATGGAAGCAAAGCGCTAAGATGGCGAGATGTGTTGTTGGATGAAGATTGGTTGCGTAGAAACAACATCCTCAACCCAAAACAATTGGTAGCGTCAAGTGAAAAGATTGAAACATGGATCTCTGACATTCCAAATCTAAGTATCCAAGTTTTGTTCGAAAAGATTTTGACTGAAAGTGGGATATTGGAACAGGTCTTAACCGGACCAGAAAATGCACTCCAACTTCAAGTAATCAACAGCTTTTTTGATTTCATCAAGAATGAACACACCATTGACCCGCATCTTGATATCATCAAGTTGGTCGGCATCATTGACCGGATGATCCAAAACCGAATACCCATTGAATTAACCAGGGTTTTACACGCAAACAACGGCGTAAATTTCCTCACTGCACATGCTTCCAAAGGGCTGGAATTTGAATACGTCTATATCATTTCTGCCGACGAGAAAAATTGGGTTCAAACAAGGAAACAAACACCATTCTCATATCCAAATACGCTCGTGGCTTCCTCATCATTGAGCAATATAGAAGACGACAGACGCTTGTTTTTTGTTGCAATGACAAGGGCGAAAAACAATCTTCAAATAAGCTATGCATTGAAGAATGAAAATGAAAAAGAACTGGAACGAGTACGTTTCATTGAAGAAACCAGATCTGAAAATGATATTATTGAATCACAATCATTGCCAGATCATGAAATCATGGAATTCAAATCCGGTCTGATGAAATTTAGCAAAGGAAAGAATCAGATGATTGATAAAAACCTCATCGATGAGCAGCTTCAAAATTTCGTTCTTAATGTTACCGATCTCAATAAGTATTTAAAATGTCCGGTCACCTTTTATTATGAAAACATACTGCGTGTACCGCAAGCTCGTACTGCATACATCGGATTCGGAAATGCCATTCATAAAACACTGAGGAAATTCTTCAATGATATTGAAAATCATCCTTCAAGAGAAATTCCTGAGCTAAGTGTCATGCTCAATTATTTTGAAGAAGATCTGACCTATTATCGTCAACATTTTACGCAAAACGAATTTGAAGAATTCAAATATCTAGGTGTCGAAAATCTTACTGCTTATTATCAGGAATACAAACAAAGCTGGACTCACGCTCAGACGTATATGCTTGAATACAAAGTGCGAAATGTAGAACGAAATGGCATACCAATAAAAGGAGATATTGACAAGATTTCTTTCTTCCAAGATTTCTTCACTGTGGTGGATTATAAAACGGGTTCATCGAGCAATAAAGATAAAGTCAAACAAGGTGGAGAATATTGGCGTCAAATTGTTTTTTATGACATGTTGGTCAAAGCAGATCCAAAATTCGATAAACCAATGCGTGCAGGATACATTGATTATATACTGCACAAAGATGATAAGTTTGTCAATGCCGAAATTCAGGTTTCAGCAGAAGATCTTACGATTGTCGATGAAGAAATTAAACAAACCTGGGAAAATATTCACGATCATAAATTTTCTGAAGGTTGCTTAGAAGACAACTGTAGATGGTGCAATTTCGTCGCACAAACACAACCCGACGATGACGAGTTGATCATTGACCTTGAACAATTGATGACAAGCCAGAACTAATACTTTGTTATTTAATCAAGTAAAAGAATTGCCTCAATTTGTACAACCAAGCCAAAAGAAGCATTGCCTTCCCGATTTGGTAATTGTCAAATAAAAACAAAAAAACTTATTGTGAAGATTATCCATCTGCTCGTCGCCGCTTTGTTTTTTTTCTTCGTTGTAGTACAGTACAATGATCCAGACTTTTTGATTTGGACAATGATATACTTACCGATGGCATTGATTGCTATTTATGCGTTCAGAAATAAACACAATCATATTTTCAATTTAGTCTATGCAGCTGGTCTTCTTATTTTTCTGATATTCAATATTGAAGATCTAGTTATGTGGGTCGATGATGGCTTTCCTTCAATGATGGATGAAGAGAACACACCCAATGTTGAAGGTATTCGGGAATTCATGGGTGTGGCAATCGCTTTTGTCCTTGCCATGGTTTATTATTATGTAGCAAGAAATGCAGTGAAAAAAAATATTCATTCTTGATGTACTTATCTTGCATTTTCTCCGTCAAAAGATCGTAAACAAACACTAAGCAAATTGACGAAAAGAATTATTGCCGTATTGGTCGGGTTCGTTTGCCTGACTTCAATCGGTTGCGAAGAAGAAGATTTGACAGCACCAACTATTGAGCTTTCATCTCCAACGACAGATCAGGTTTTTACCATAGATGAAAAAATATTGATGGTCGGAAGAGCTGCAGACGACGACGCACTAAGCTACTTCAACATCGAATCAGACCTAGGAACTTTAGACGGGGCCGAAATTACAGACTTTGATGACCCTACAGATTTCCCATTTAACCTTGAAATCTGCATTGATCCCAACACACCGACTGGTAACTACTTCCTTAAAGTTATCGCACGAGACGTGGCTCAAAATGAGTCAGAACTGACAAGAAATATTGTCATAGAATAACTTATATATATAATTAATTTATATATTTATCTCATCAATTTTTTAACTAAACAAAACAATTGAAAAATGTTGAAGGAATTTAAGGAATTTATCATGACCGGAAATGTGATAGATTTTGCAATTGCTGTTATTCTTGCCGGTGCGGTAGGATTGGTAGTAAACGGTTTTGTGAATGACATCATCATGCCTATCGTTGGTCACTTTGCAGGCGGAATAGATTTTGGTTCAATGGCATATGAGCTTTCTCCAGCTGAAACCATGGAAGATGGAACAGTAAAACCTGCAAACGCAATCAGATATGGAGCCTGGATCAATACAATCATCAGCCTTATCATTGTTGGTTGGGTATTGTTCATGATGGCAAAAGCCAAAGTGAGATTTATGGGAGCTGCTCCTGATCCTGATCCAACACCTGATCAAACTTTATTAGGAGAGATCAGAGACCTGTTGAAAAAATAATTATTGTTTTTCTAACGACGTTGAGAAGCCATCTGTAATGCAGATGGCTTTTTTTATTTCGCTCGTTTTATGAGCGAAATAAAAAAGCAAGAGGAAATGCAATTACTAAATCCTCCCTTGGGAAGGGATAGGATGGGTGCGTTGAAAATTAGGAAATCGAAAAACCCAACTCTTTCATATCATCCCAAAAATTAGGATAGGACTTAACAACCACATTTGGATCTTCAATTTCTATATCAAACTTACATGCCATTGAAGCAAACGCCATGGCCATTCGATGATCGTCATACGTAGCAAAGGTCTCAGTGGGCAGGCTTAATTCTCCACTTATCATGTGTGGCTCTTCGCCTTTTGCTTTCGACATTTGCTTGGGCAATGTTCCCATCCAGACACCCACTTTTTTGAGTTCATTTTTCAATGCTGCTACTCGATCGGTCTCTTTGATAAACAAAGTTTTCAGTCCGGTAAATAGACCAACAATTTTCTTTGCAGCACAAATAACGGCAACAGTCTGTGCCAGATCAGGCTGTTCAATAAAATTATATTCAAAAGTTGATTTAAAATTTTCAGCATGCCTTAATACAAGTTTGCCCTCTTCCCAAGTCGAATGAACACCGAGTGGCAAGGCAAATTCTTGAATCTTTGAGTCACCCTGAAGGCTATCTTGATGCAGTCCATTGATTTTTATTTCTGAACCTTCATTGATGGCAGCAAAGGCATAATGATAACTAGCGGAGGACCAATCTGCTTCCACCAAAAAATCTTTGGCTTTGTATTGAGTTGGTTTAACTTTAATTGTTCTTTCATTCCAATCCACCTCGGCACCAAAATACTCCATCATCCTCGCGGTCATTTTCACATATGGAACTGACACAAGATCTCCTGTAATATTTATTTTTATACCTTTCGGTAAAACGGGTCCAATCAACATCAATGCTGTGATATATTGGCTACTTATGCTTCCGTCAATATTCACTTCCTGGCCTAGTTGGTTTGGTGAATGTATTTTTAATGGTGGATATCCTTCTTCACCTTCATAGTCAATGATGCATCCCAACTGTTTTAGTGCATCTACCAAGGGTCCAATCGGTCTTTGCAACATACGTTCACTTCCTGTCAATGTTTGTGTGCCTTCCCGAATGGCCAAAAAGGCTGTCATAAATCTACAACAAGTACCTGCATGCCCAGAATCGTATACATCCGAAGGGTTAGTGAGCATTTTCAACAATGTCTGAGTATCTTTGCTTTGGGAAAGATTTTTTATTTCAAAATCTTCATTACAAAGAGCTCTGATGATCAATG
>JAHDDD010000044.1:9481-16862 GCA_020629535.1 Saprospiraceae bacterium | reverse complement strand
AAAGATCACAAAATCCATTACCAATCGTGAGAGTCAATCATTAGAAAAATATCTACAGGAAATTGGTAAGGTAGACCTCCTTACACCTGAAGAAGAAGTAGACTTAGCTAAACGAATTAAGGAAGGTGATCAGGAAGCCCTCGAACAACTCACAAAGGCAAACCTGCGTTTTGTGGTTTCTGTTGCCAAGCAATATCAGAACCAAGGTCTTTCTCTCAGTGATTTGATTAATGAAGGAAATCTCGGATTGATCAAAGCTGCCCAAAGATTTGATGAAACAAGAGGATTTAAATTTATCTCCTATGCCGTTTGGTGGATTAGACAAAGTATCCTGCAAGCATTGGCAGAGCAGTCCAGAATCGTCAGACTTCCTCTCAATAAAGTAGGTTCGTTGAACAAGATCAACAGAGCATTTTCTGAACTTGAACAAGAATTTGAAAGAGAGCCATCTTCAGACGAATTAGCAAACATTTTAGAAATCACAACAGAAGAAGTTGAAACCACATTGGGTGTCGCGTCCAGACACGTTTCTATGGATGCTCCATTCGTTGACGGGGAAGACAACTCGTTATTGGATGTACTTGAAAATATCAATACGCCAAACACAGATACCAGCCTAGAATACATGGATTCTCTCAGAAAGGAAATCGAGAGATCACTAAACACATTGACCGAAAGACAATGCGATGTGATTAAATTGTATTTTGGAATTGGTGTTGAACATCCAATGTCTTTGGAAGATATCGGCTCTAGGTTTGGACTTACACGTGAAAGAGTAAGACAGATCAAAGATAAAGCAATCAACAAACTACGATCTGCGAGTCGAAGCAAACTTCTGAAAAACTACCTCGGAGTTTAATTTTTTTCCGGCAATAACATAGGTCTATCTATTGAACTTTCCAATGAGATGAATGTCTCTGTTCGTTGGATGCCTTCTATGTTTTGGATTCCTTCAGATATTATTTCTTTTAGGTGATTTGTATCCTTACATCTGACCTTAGCAAAAATTGAATATACACCAGTTGTATAATCTGCCGTAATGATCTCTGGGATTTGCTTTAATGCTTTTTTTACTTCCTCATACATGTTACTCTTTGCCAAGTAAATTCCTAAATATGCTGTAACATCATAACCTAACCTTGTATGATCAACCGTTATTTGGCTACCAGTAATAATTCCTTGGTCTGCCATTTTTTTTACACGAACATGTACGGTGCCTGGAGAAACAAACAGTTGCTTCCCAATTTCTGCATATGGCTTTTTGGCATCTTTGAGCAGTATGTTTAATATCTTGATATCCAGTTCGTCAATGAATTCCTTCATAGGACTAAATTAATTGAACGAATATAAGGGATGAACAATCAGCAGACTATTTCATTTATATATCTTTGATAAAATAATTTCTTGCGTGAACGAAGACTCTTCAAGTCGGGCCAAATATAAAATCTGGGAACCATTGCTTTTGGCGGTGGTTTGCGCTGTCGGCATGATTGCTGGACACAATCTTTTCGATAACAACGAAAGAGGAAGCCTTCTTGAATATTCAAATATTTCCAATACCAATGGAACTGCTGGAATGGGGAGAATTGAAGAGATTCTTCGCATCCTTGAGAATAGCTACGTTGATACCATCCAAACCGATGAAGTTGTAAAAAACCTCGTTGAAAATATCATAGGAGAATTGGACCCACATTCAAGCTACATCTCTCCAGAAGAATTAGAGGCCTATAATCAAAGAATGGAAGGAATATATCGAGGGATCGGTATCGAATCTATTTTTATTGACGATACACTTTTCGTCAACCATGTCAAAGAATCATCAACTGCAGAACAAGCAGGTCTCAAAGCAGGAGACATTATTTTACAAATTGGAACCGACACATTGATTAACAATCAAAAAACCATTCAAGATGTTCAAAATATTTTGAAGGATTGGAGGGGTACTTCAGCGGACTTCACCATCTTAAGAAATAAAAAAGAGAAACTCGAAATGAGCATCTCACTGCAAAAGACAGATGTTCGATCAGCAAGCACACATTATACCATTAATGATAGAACAGGTTATGTAAAAATCAATAGATTCAGTGCCAATACTTATGATCAATTTTTCAAATCTTTGGAAGCCATTTCCAATAAATTAGATACTGAAGAATTTGATCTCATCATTGATTTGAGAGACAATCCTGGTGGATACTTACCACAGTCATTGAAAATTTTATCGCAACTTTTTCAAAATAAAGACAAACTTCTGAGTTACACCATTGGAGCTCATCGCAAGAGAAAAGAGTATAAATCCACCGGAAGGAATTTTTATAACATTGATAAAATCAGTGTTTTGATAAATGAGAATTCTGCGTCAGCGAGTGAGATTGTCGCCGGAGCGATTCAAGATTGGGATAGGGGTGTATTGATAGGAAGACAAACCTATGGGAAAGGATTGGTGCAGGAAATTTTCCCATTAAAAAACAAAGGAGCCATAAGATTAACGGTTGCAAGATATTGCACACCAAGTGGCCGACAAATTCAAAAGCCATATGGCAATGAGACTGAGATTGATTTTCTCGATTCAACATTTTATACATTGAAGTACAACCGATCATTGGTCAACAACAATGGAATTTTTCCAGATTATGACGTTGAGTTTGATAAAATATCATTACCAGAAAATGGCATTGTCGATTCAATTACTAGGAAAGTGCTCCCATATACCGACGTAATTCCTCTTGATGTTTTGAATGACTTTGAAAATTTCAACGCAAAGCGATTAGGTGAATTAAATCTCAACAAGACAAAGTTCAATAGATCTCATATCGCTTCTGAACTTATATATGCTTGGTACGGGGCCTCGGCATACTATGAATACATTCAAAAGAATGACGCCTGCATTTTGAAAGCGCTCGAAATTGCACAAGTAGACAATCCACTTCGACAATTAGCTTCTAAGGAAAATTAATTCCCCATCTTCATTATAACGCACTAGGACCGAAGGTTGTGCTTCTTTGTGCGTTTCGAAAGCTCTATCTGCGATCAGATCGACAGAAGACAAGATCTCAGAACTAATTTGATCAAAGGAATTTGGTGTTGGTTCCCCTTGAACATTCGCAGAGGTGCTCACCAAAGGACTACCTAGTTTCTGAATCAGATCAATGCAAAACTTTTGGTCCACCAGACGAATGGCTATAGTACCTTCGTCCGTTATTAAAAAATTTGGAACCAAATCAGAAGCTTTATAGATAATTGTGATTGGCTTCCTGTAATAATGCAATAGATTCTCAATTCGAGGGTGAACCTCCACGACATACTTCTTCAATCTTTTGACCGAATCGACCAAGAGGATGAAGGGTTTTGAAGGATCCCTTTTCTTGATATTGTAAATTTTTAGGACTGCTTCTTTGTTGAAGGCGTCGCAGCCAAGTCCCCAAACGGTGTCTGTCGGATAAAGAATGGTTTGACCATTTTGTAAACCGTTGACATAGTATGAAACATCTTTAATGCCCAAGCGATACCAATTTTAGATGGAATTCGTTAATAATTTGATGTCTTTTTGGATATATATGGCATTAAACGTCAATAATTCAGTTATAGATATATCGAGAAAGATTATTTTTGTAATTCACCTCGGCGCAGTTAAATCATAGCCAATGAGAAAAACTATTTTTTGCCTTTGTATTTTCTTTTCAACATTCGGTTTTGTTAGAGGAGCCCACATCGTTGGAGGAGACATTTCTTATGAATGCATTGGAATTGATACTTCTGTGGTAAATGGAGATACAACCCTCACCACCAGAGTCAGGATTACTTGCACTGTTTACAGAGATTTGTTTGGTAATGGGGCACCATTTGATACTGACGCAACCTTTGGGGTGTATTCAGGAGGTGGATTAAATTGGGATCCGTATTTTTTCCCTCCACCACAAAATTTCTTTGACCGAGAAGAGGTGGAGATAGAAGATAATCCATGTGTTCAAATTCCATCAGACGTTGGCGTAGAAAAAGCGGTCTATAGTTTCACCGTTGATCTAGAAGTGACAGGAGAGAATTATTTGGTTTCTTATCAACGTTGTTGTAGAAATGGAAGTATAGGTAACCTCATCAATCCTGGAGACACAGGTGCAGCCTTCCAAGTAGAAATCACACACGAGTCTTTGCTACTTTGTAATAATAGTCCGGTCTTCAATAACTTTCCTCCAATTTTTATTTGTGCAAACAATGATATTGATTTTGATCACAGTGCTTTTGATGTAGAAGGTGATCAAATCGTCTATTCATTTTGTGCACCAAAAACTGCAGGAGGAACAGATGGTTCGCAAGGACCAGGTTCTGGTGATCCTGAATCCTGCACAGGTGTGACACCGAACCCATCAAATTGTTTACCTCCGTTTGATCCGGTCAGTTTTAGGCCACCATCTTCTCCGACTCAACCTTTGATTGGAGATCCTGCCGTCGTAATTGATCCGGTTACAGGGTTGATCAGTGGCTCACCGACTTTGACAGGGCAGTATGTAGTTGGTGTCTGTGTCCAAGAATTTCGTGACGGAATTTTATTAAGTGAGACCAGAAGAGATTTTCAATTCAACGTTGTGACATGTACTCCGCTCGTATTCGCAGAGCTGGAAGCTGAGGTTGATGATATGGGACAAGAATTTCTCATAGCATCTTGTGGTGAAACAACACTTGACATAAAGAACAATAGTTTTCAAGAAGAATTCATTCAGAATTATGAATGGATATTTGATATAAATGGTGATACATCGATCTATACCACAAGAGATGTATCTATAACCTTTCCAGGAATAGGTGAATACCTTGGGACCATGATCCTCAACAAAGGAACAGAATGTGCTGATACTGCAGATATTAGAGTTGATATTTTTCCATCTATCAATGCAAATTTTGAATTTGAATATGATACTTGCATAGCCGGTCCGGTCGCATTTACTGATCTAAGTGCTACTGGTGCAATGGAGTTAACCAATTGGGAATGGGACTTCTCAAGTGAAGGTTCTTCTGGACTCACTAACCCAAGTCATTTCTTTGATGTGCCAGGAGACAAAGAAGTAAAATTGATTGTCACAGACAACAATGAGTGCACTGATGAGTTTGTTCAACAAATTCCATATTTTCCAGTTCCTCCTTTGGTCATTGTTCAGCCAAGTAAATTTATTGCCTGCGCACCTGGTGAAATTTTCTTCAGCAATCTCTCTGAACCAGTCAATGATGATTATGAGATCATCTGGGATTTTGGAGATGGAACGATTAAAAATGAATTAAGCCCAGTTCACATCTATGAAGAACCTGGTGTTTATTCTGTCGATTTGTCAATTACTTCACCAATTGGATGTGTCACTGAAAAGACATATACGAATTGGATCAGTGTGGAAGAGAAACCAACCGCTGATTTCTCATTTTCTCCTGAAAATCCTGACATCTTTAATAGGGAGGTACAGTTCACAGATTTGTCTATAGATTCAGAGGCCCAACAATGGAACTTCGATGGAGATTTTGTCACCTTGGAAAAAAATCCTACTTATTTCTTTCCTGATTCTGGAATGTATGAAATAAGGCTGATTGCTTTTCATGAAACTGGATGTCCTGATACAATTATCAAAACCATTGATGTAGAACCATTGGTTGATTATTTCTTGCCAAATGCATTTACTCCAAATGGAGACGGGGAAAATGATGAATTTATTGGCAAAGGATTTGTAAATGGTCTTAAAGATTTCAGCATTCTCATCTGGAACAGATGGGGTGAGATGATATTTCAATCTACTGATCCGTACAACGGATGGAATGGCCGATATCAAAACAATGGAGACGCAGCCCCTCAGGGAGTGTACGTGTGGGAGTTGAGATACCAAGGCCCACGAGGAGAGTTAAGCTCCCAAAAAGGTCATGTTACCTTGTTGCGCTGACAAAACTCATATTAGAGAATAATTTCATATTTTAGTGACCCTTTTAGATCTGACTTCTATTAATTGATCTAAATTGAAAATGTATGATAAAAATTGCTTTGTCATTGTGCATCACAATGATTGTATGCTACAGTTCCGTAGCACAGACAAGCGATACTTTGAAGGTGATGAGTTATAACTTACTTTCCTTTCCAAATCCTGGGAACAATGATCCTATTGGAAATGACGCAGCTAGGGTAAGTTACTTTACAGATATTATCAATGAAGTTGATCCTGACATTATTATTTGTCAGGAAATGACTGATATTTCAGGTGCAACGATGTTGGTCGATGATTTGAATGCCAATGCTACGACCGGTAAGACATATGCGCACGCACCAGAATTTTTCGAATATGGACCTACACCATGGGAAATAGGGAATATGCTCATCTACTCTAATGATTTCATCAATTTAATAGAGCAATCTGAATTGCCAAGAAATAATAGTGCGGTTGCGCCAGATGGTAACACCGTGATTGCTCCAAGAGCGGCAAGTCTTTATAAGTTAGATATTGTTTCTGATGATTGTAATACCATGACAAACCAACTGGAAATGATTAGCAGTCACTTTAAAGCAGGAACAGGTGGAGCGAGTGGAAATGAAATTGCAGATAATCACAGAAGAGATCTGTCTGCGTGGGATATTATGGATTATGTAAATACACTGCCAGCCACAACCAATGTTATCGCAGGAGGCGATTTCAATTTGTATTCAAGTTCCAGTAGTGGAAGCAATGCTGAACCTTCATATTTCACATTGACGGATAATTCAAATCCATTTGTGGATGTGTTCGGAGGATTCGTGAGAAACGACCCTGCCGAAGTACACAAATACACGCAATCTACAAGAGCTGGAAATAGCTTTTCTGAATACGGGAATGGAGGTGCTCCAGGAGGTATTGATGACAGGTTTGATTTTTTACTTCATTCAGGAAGCATTGAAAATAGTACCAATAAGATCCAGATGATCGCATCATCTTACCACACAATAGCAAATCCAATGTCTTGGAATGGAGATGCAACAGACGGAAGTTCTCCGATAATGAATCAGATTAGATACATGTCTGATCACTATCCTGTTGTAATGGATATCGTATCAAATTATCCTAATTGTTCTTTATGTCAATCCATTATGGATATTGTCGATAATTATGTCTCCGGTGAGAACCTGACGGTGGAAGCAGAAACTACCATTTCGGCAAATAATGTAATTGATGGAGGGTCGAATATTGGTTATTCGGCAGGGGAGTGTGTTGAGCTCAATGCTGGATTTGAAACAACAACCAATGCTAATTTTGAAGCCTTCATCCAAGGGTGTAGTTCAAATTAGCCATAGTGCACTATATTGATAATATAATTAACGAAGAAATAAAAAAGCCCCGTCATCGACGAGGCTTTTTTATTTATGTCATTTCCAATAGGCTTC
>JAHDDD010000044.1:0-9381 GCA_020629535.1 Saprospiraceae bacterium | reverse complement strand
TAGGCTTCTGTTTTTGCTGCACAATGTGCATCAAAAGCAGAAACTAGATTGCCTGCAATCATTTCTGCTGAAGCACCTTCAATGTGCCTTCTTTCTAGCATGTGAACAAGATTACCATCTTTGAATAATGCAATAGCAGGTGAAGATGGAGGATATGGTAAGAGATATTCTCTTGCTCTGTCAGTGGCTTCTCTGTTTACACCGGCAAAGACGGTAGCAAGATTATCAGGTTTTGTAGTGTGAGTAACTGCCATTTTTGCGCCAGGTCGCGCATTTGCAGCTGCACATCCACAAACAGAGTTTATGACCAGGAGTGTCGTTCCCGACGTATTCTTGATCATTTCGTCAACTTCTGAAGGTGTTGTCAAACCCTTAAAGCCAAAATCCGTTAAATCTTTAGCAATTGGTGCGACTAATTCTGGTGGATACATACAAATTGTATTTAGACGATTTAATATTAAGATTTATTCTAATATATTCATTAAAATTGTACTTCAAAACTAAGTTAAATTATGAAGATTATCATCGGCATTTTGGGTTTGATCTTCTTTAGCATTTTCATTTACTCCTGTGATGACTTTCAATTCGTAGCTGAAGGTATAGAATGCAACACGGAATATAACTATGATGAACATGTTCGAACAATCTTGAATTCAAAATGTTCCGGCAATAATACTTCTTGTCATGTGCCATCCGGTCAATTCCCAAATTACGAAGATTGGGATGCCATGCAATCTACATTGAGTCAAGAAGGAGAAGATCCCACACAATCAAAATTCTATGACCGAGTTGTAACCAAAAGCGATATGCCCCCAAGTTGGGCTGCTGAATTTGCCCTCGATACCGCAGAATTCAAAATTCTTAGATGTTGGTCCGAAGCTGGCTTTCCGAAAAATTAGAGTATGAAAAAATTGATGTTATTGGTCCTTTTTTGTGGATCAAATTTTATTGTAAATGGTCAGATAGATCTTAGATGTTTCAAAGACACTAAGATTATTAATTCTCAATCTATTGAGACCATTGATAAGAGGCAACTAGACTTTCGAGTAGGGCATAGATTTGGAGATATGTTCGGAAGTTCAGGTGGTTGGCCAAGTTTCTACGGATTGGAAAATGCTGCAGACGTAATGATCGGATTCGATTATGGTTTGAGTAATAGATGGAATATTGGAATAAGTAGAACAAAAGGATCTAATGGTTCTGAACTCAAGCAGTTTATAAATCTTCGTACAAAGTTCAAGCTACTAGCTCAATCAGAAAGCACACCTTTCTCATTGGGTGTGTATATGTTGAGTTCTATTTCTACTATGCCAAAATTTGAGGGGCAAGAAGTCAAACTAACTTCTTTTGAAAGTCCATTGCACAGAATCAGTTATCATCTTCAATTCATGGCAGCAAGAAAGTTTGGTTCAAGATTGTCCATGCAATTCAATGCCGGATTTACCTATAGAAATGCAGTCGTCAGTGGAGATACAAATGATCTTTTATCATTTGGAGGAGCATTGAAATATCAAATGAGCAAATCTTTTGCACTCATCTTTGAAGGCATATTCCCAATTCATTCGTCAAGAGTGGATGGAGAAAACTTTAGACCCATCACGGGTGTTGGTTTTGAGTGGGAGACAGGAGGAGGTCATATCTTCCAGTTTAATCTCACCAATGGGAGAGGACTTGTTGCCACTGATTTTATTCCTTACACCCAAGATGATTGGGCTGAAGGACAATTTAGACTTGGCTTTATTATTTCAAGATTATTTTCGATTTAATTGGGTTTGATGAGAAACGTATTGATCGTATTTGTTTTTTTTCTTAGTCTATTTGTGTGTACTTCATTCATAGTTGAAGACACAAAAGCTGAAAATGATTTTTTTGAATGGAGTGTATTGACTTTGTTGGATAAACTAGGTGACAATACAAATCCACATCCATTAAAATCAGAAATGAATAAGGTGAATCCAAAGGCTGGTGAACAAATCATCAAGAATGGATTTGTTACCTACAAAGGAGGAAAGACCACAAAAAAGCAAAGCAAGCATTTTGTTTGTACATCATGTCATAATCTGGTAAAAGAAGATCCTGATCTTTTGGAATCCAATCCGGAAAGCAGATTAAAATTTGCCATTGAGAATGATTTGCCTTTCCTGCAAGGAACAACATTATATGGCGCGGTAAATCGAACTTCATTCTACAATGGAGATTATTATAAAAAATATGGGAAATTGGTTGACGAAGCTCGCAATGACATCAGGAAAGCCATCCAACTTTGTGCAACTGAATGTGCCCAAGGTAGAGCACTTGAAGATTGGGAAATTGAATCAGTCCTCGCATTCATGTATGAACTTGACCTCAATGTCAATGATCTTGAATTTAGCGTTGTTGAAACTGACTTTATAAGAAAAGCATTGAATGATACTGATGATAGCCCAAATGAGAAAGCCATTGAATTGGTGAAATCAAAATATCTAAGTGGGTCGCCAGCAACCTTTCTTGAACCTCCGGTGCAAAGAAAAAATTTGGTATTCGATAATCCTGATTTAGAAGAAGGTCAACAGATTTACGAAAAGAGTTGCTTGCATTGCCATCAAGATCAAAAGTATAGTTTCTTAAACCTAGACAATGATCAATTGACATTTAAGTTCTTAAGTCGCAAAGCCAAAGGATATGGCAGACAATCACTATATCAGGTTACTAGATATGGAGTGCCATCATACAAAGGGAAGAAATCTTATATGCCGCATTATACAGCTGAAAAGTTAAGCGAAAGCCAGCTGCAAAATCTTCACGCTTATATAAATTACCGAGCAAGAACAAGCCGGTAATTATGATTTCATTGTAATAGAAGAGGCTGCCAGCCTAAACCGGCAACCTCAACACTTCCATAATAAATCACATCTTATATATCGTATGTGCCAGTGAATATGTGTTCACTGAAATTAATTCCGAAATGTATGTGGGAAAAAAGTGAAGGTAATTTCGGAAGTTGTTTATGTTCTAAAAATAAAGATTCGCCGGCGATTAATCCAATAAACTAGAAAGAATAGCATAACAATCACCCAGATCTGCTACACCAAATAGTGTATTAAACACATTGCAAATTATCTTAATGTGTTTATGTATCTTTCCCAATCTTCAAAATAATCTATGTCGCTCAACTTTTTCAAACTCCATATCTTCAAATTCAATTTCTTTGCTTTTTCAATGGTTTCTCCGAAGACGTATTCTGTAGACCATTGAATATTTTCGAACAAAGGTTTATGAATTGATTTCATGCCAATCAAATAATATCCACCATCAAAGGTCGGACCTACCACCAAATCATTTTCTTCTAAACTATCAAACGCTTCATTGATGATTTCTGAAGTAATATATGGGCAATCACTTCCTATAATCATCTTCTTCTCAAACCCTGTTTGTTCTAATTCACGAAGAGCATTCTTTAACTTTTCTCCCAATCCATTGCCACTTTGAAGAAGGTGTTGTTTTGCAGGAGTGGCCAATTCGACTTGGAGATGGTTTGAGTAGAAAGCGACCAAGGTGCAATCCGCATTAGATGCATTCTTGATTGTGGAGGTAATGAGTTGATGATATATCTCTAAGGCCTTTTCATCTGAAGATCCCTGAGCGATTCTTGTTTTTACTTTTCCGATTTCTGGATTTTTCAGGAAAATTCCCAGTGCATTATCCTTTTCCTTTTGCTCCTTCATCTTCTTCTTTACGTTTTATCTTGACACCGTCTTCAAGTATTTTAGAGACGGCACTATAGGGTCCTGATATTACTTCTTGATCTACAGAAATACCATTTTTAATTTCAATAAATTCATCATCTTGAATTCCGGTCTCAATGAGTATTGATTTGGCTGTGTCGGTGTCCATGACGAAAATTAATTCTTTGAATTCAGCATTTACACTTTCAGGATTTTGAGCTCTCGCTGTAACCGATTGAATTGGTACAGCTATAACATTTTCTGCAATGTTAGTAAAGATATCTACCGAGGCTGACATACCTGGCCGAAATGGATATTTGTTTTCTTTTGTAATAAGATTTTTGTAGGACTTTGGCTCAATTAAAATTTTCACAACAAAATTTGTGACCTGATCAGAATTAATCACTGCTGCAGCATTGCCTGTTAAATTAGAGGCAGAATTTGCGATTTCGGTGATCGTGCCTTTAAAAACCTGATCGATGTATGCGTCGACATCAATATCTACTGAATCACTTAACGACAATTTTACAATATCATTTTCAGAAACATCGACTTGTACTTCCATTACGTCGAGATTCGATATTCTCATTATTTCTGTTCCTGCCATTTGGGCGGTTCCGACTACACGTTCACCTTGTTCGATAGATAGGGAGCTGATGATGCCTGAGGCAGGAGCCGATATTGTCGTACGAGACAGATTCGTCCTTAGTTCTTTTAATGTAGCCTCTGCACTTTTGACATTGAAGGCAGCACCTTCAGCGCTTTGATTGGCAGAACGGATGCTGGCTTCTGAGGCCTTTAAGTTTGCTTCGAGACTTTCTAAATTAGATTGTGACTGTTCCAATTCTACATCTGAAATAACGCCATCATTGTGCAATGTTTTATTTCTGTCATGAATCCGTTTTGCGTTACTCAATTGAGCAAAGATCTGTTCCTTTTGAGCTATGCTTGATTCAATTTGACTTTTGGATATTGAAAGCTGGGCTTTGGCATTGTTTACTGTCGCACGTCCTCTTTCAACCGCAGACACATATGCGTCAGGGTCAATCTTAACCAATAATTGTCCAGCTAAAACAGAGTCACCTTCACTCACATACAGAGAAACAACTTCTCCAGATACATCCGAACTTATTTTCACTTCTGTTTGTGGGAATATTCTTCCGCTGGCAGAGACCGTTTCATGAATCGTTCTTTTTTCTGCCTTGGAAATGATCACAGATTCTCCCTCAGGCCCTTGGAATTTTTTCCAAAAAAAATATCCCAATGACATCAAAATCACCAACATCAATAGGACCAATGGCCATCTTCTTTTCTTTTGTTTAGGTTTGGACATATCTTAAATGCTAAAAGGTTTACCCATGTAAAATTCCAAAATCAAAATTCTAAATAAATAATTGTATTTCGAGACAATTAGATTTGTTTGGGCATTGTCTCGTTGTGCTTTGATATTGTTCAATTCAAAGCTGGTCAATGCTCCCGAACCGTATCTTTTATTTGCATTTTCAAAGGAAGCGTTAAATGCGTTGAGTGATTTTTCAGCGGCTTGCATTGATCTTTTTGCAGCTTTTGCATCTGCCAATGCTTGCTGAATATCCATCATGATTCTCTCTTTTAATTGAGATGAACCGACCGAACTATTGGCAAGATTTATTTTTGCCCTTTCTACTCCAATGCGTCCCAATCTATTATTATAGATAGGGACCTGAAGAATAAATCCAAATCCATAAGAAAGATTATCTGAAAACTGTTGAAAGTATGTTGCATCCTCCGTGTTGGGAATTTCTTGGTTAAACTGTAAATTGAACTCGTTTCCATTGAGAATGACGGTTTGATCAAAAAGCTCATTTCGTGTGCCGTTAATGCGAAAGCCTCGATTGGAATAGGCTGTACCAATACTAGCGCCGAGTGAGAGCGAAGGGTATAGTTGGGCTTTGGCAATGTCTATTCCAACTCTTGCGCTTTCTTCTCTCAAGATCGCGGATTTTATGCCAGGTTGAGACTGCAATGCAATGTCATATATTTCTTGGAAGCTCAAAAGTTCTGGATCTGTCTCCGGATTGATTCCTTCAGGACTAGTTACTTGTAAATCATAGTCTGCTTCAAGTCTTAATATTTGTTTCAATTGAACCAAGCCAAGTAATTTTGAATTTTCAGCTTCAATTACCGCTTGTTCATCTCTGGCTATCTGTGCTTCAATATCCAAGCTTTCATTTCTAGGCCTTACTCCTGCATTGATCAATTTTTCGGTTTGGTTCAATTGTGTTTGTGTTTGATCCAGACTTACTTGGGCAGCTTTTATATTCTCTTCTGCAAACAGAACATTCAAGTAAAGATTAGCAACTTGAAGTGCAATATCGTTTTGAGTTTGGAGTAAGTCTTTTTCAGCCGCTTCAAGATTAATTTCTGATTGCTTCAAAGAGTTCTTAATTCTGCCTCCACCATACAAGAGTACTCCTGAGTTAAGGCCAAAATTATTTGCCACAAAAGTGTTGGTGTTAAAGCTGTTGGTGGTGGGGTCAATGGTCCGACCAAAATTTACATTAAATCCAGATTGACCAGAAAGACTTGGGTACCGTGCATGCGTTGATTGTTCTATATCCAATTTTGCATTATCAATTCCAAATTGACTTTGTTGGATTAACAAACTTTGTTCCCACGCTCTTTCAATGCATTGATCCAAAGACCAGCTTTCCTGAGCTTCAAGTTGAAAGCAAAGGATAAAGAAGAAAAGGAAAAACCAGAAAGCAGATTTCATGATAGGTTCATTCATTTAATACAAAGATGAATGAAGCTAATCACATATTCAAAAGATTTCTATTAATACATTGAAGATTCAGATAAGACTATCGAGTATCTCTTGAATTTTCATAAGAAACACCTATTAACCTATCATATCGGTCTCCAAAATTTCTATGATAAACAAGGAAGGTGTATAAATTTTCTGTTTCGTGCGAATTACCTTCTAATTCTTCCGTGTCAATGAATCCAGATTCATCGACCGTTCCGAAAAAGTAATCATAATATCCCTGTTTAAACATAGTCTCTCCCACATAGATATTTCTAGTATGGTCGTAGGTCAATTTGTATTCATCTGATGGAAGCCAATTATTGAAATTTCCTAAGATGTAAACATCCTTATCTTCAATCTCCATGGTTTTCAAATTGAAAATGACTTTCGCATAATCTGCATGATGAAGGTATTGGACGCGCAACCTATCATTGTTCCCTTGAGCAGGTCCCATCAAGTCTTTATTTTGAATATAAAACGCACCATTGGCATCGTTTTCTGAAAGATAATTTTTAAATGCTCTCGGTTTGGTCAATTCAAGAAGTACCACAGTTTCATCTGTATTCAAATCAATGCTGTGTACATATTTGGTTACAAAATCGAAAGATCGAATGTCGAAACTTCTGAAGTCTTTATGCCCGGGAAAAGGGAACCCTTGACTTCTTTGAAATTTTAGCCGATTTAAACCTCCTGGTAATGGTCTCAAATTTTTATATGACATACCCCAACGACCGTTCTGCAGTATGTGTACAAATATCTCCTCCTCCGGAACTTGAATTTGATATCCTTCATAATCTATCTCAAAAGAGATATTTTGATCTGAAAAGATTCTGTCTTCTTCAAATGACTTTTTCATGGTACTAACAACAATGACCTTGGAATCAACTACCATAAACCTTTTAGAAATAACCGGAAGATCCTCTTCATCTCTAATGACCAAAAGATAATTTCCCGAAAGGGTCCAGGAAACTTCATTGTTTGGTATCGTAAGTTTGTAGTTAAAGTAATCAACCAAAGTGTTAACCGAAGGAATCACATCTTCGATTCTTCTTCCGTTGATACCTGTGAGATATTCAGATTCCCCGATGTCTGACGGATTCCAATCTTTATCGCAGTGGATGATTTCATAATTATATTGATAGTTATCACCACCGACATCATCAAAACTCAAGTGTAAACCAGTTCTGCTTCCTAAGTTTAAAATGGGCTGATCAATCGGACTGTTCACGGGATGGAAAGCTACAGACTTTATGTAGTCAACATAAATCTTGTCGGTATATTCGAGTGTATCATTCTGGCCGTTTCCGGCAATGGAGCCCATAATCAGGAACCAATAGATGAAAATATGTCGCATAGTACAATGATAACGAGGAATTGCGATAAAAAGCCCCACGAAATGTCGGTTTAAAAAATTTTTAAAACAATGATCAATTTTACCCAATACATTGAATACATATTAAAATAATCAACCAAGTATTAAATGACACTAATATGTGATTTTGCCGAATATTATTTTGCAATTATCCATTTTTAGATAAAAAAAATTAAAATATGAAAGACTTATGGAATTAGATTTTTCTTGCCAAATTGTTCATAGATATTCAATGAATTTTGGGCTTTTTAAACTGCTTTACATTTCATAATTAAGGACATAGATATAAGCAAAACCTTTATATATTTGCGCTGTTTTATAGGCATAAAACAACTTTTTTTGATCAAGTATTCAGACCAAAATGTTTCAAATCATACTTATCATTCTTGGCATTGTTATTTTTTTGGCCGCACTTCTGTCTCTTGCCGACAACCTGATTCAAATCGAAGCTAAAAAATCAGGTATCGACACTGAAGAAACCAACATGAGTCTTTGGCCCTCAATCAACGAATTGTCAGGAAAATCTGCGCCAGGCGCATTCCCCACGGCTAATTTTCATAAACTGAAAAAAGGCCATGACATTAAACTTGCTGGGAAACCATCAGGTGATCCTGTGAAAATGGCAATAAAAACATTTGCTGTGAAGCCTCAAAACTTCCGTGGAAATGCTCCGATTCCAAAATTGGAAGTTACTGTTGGCGATGAAGTGAAGGCAGGTCAATCACTTTTCTTTGATAAATTGTCACCTCAGATAAAATATGTAGCTCCAGTAAGCGGAGAAGTTATTGAAGTAAAAAGAGGAGCAAAACGAGCCATCACAGATGTGATAATCCTCGCAGATGGCCAACAAAAACATCACAAGTTCGACATTCCAAATATCCAAGAAATGGATAGAGAGGCGCTCAGAGCTTTCTTAATGTCTTCAGGACTTTGGAGCTCCTTTACACAAAGGCCTTTCGGAATAGTTGCACAAGCTGATGCGAGTCCAAGAGATATTTTTGTGAGTGCCATAGATACAGCACCACTTGCTCCAGATCCATCATTGGTTTATAATGGTAGAAAAGATGATTTAAATAAGGGTCTTCAAGTACTTTCAATGCTTACCGACGGTAAGGTGTATTTGTCGATGAGCCCAGAAATGAAATCGATGGCAGAAGATGTTGAACATGCAGATGTTCACTTTTTCTCCGGTCCACATCCATCAGGAAATGTGGGCGTTCAAATTCATCACATCAAACCCATTAGTGGTACTGATATTGTTTGGACTTGTGGTTTTGCAGATGTGCTGACCATCGGAAAGATGTTTAACGAAGGAGTATATGATCCTGTAAGAGTTGTCGCTGTTGGTGGATCAAGTGCTTCAGAACCAAAGTACGTCGAAACCAAATTAGGTGCAAGCGTTGATGATTTGTTGGCGGGCCAAGAAATTGAAGAGAATTCAAGACTGATTGCTGGTGATGTATTGACCGGCGAGCATGTAGCTCCGGGTAGCTACTTGAATGCATCTGACGATCAAT
>JAHDDD010000434.1 GCA_020629535.1 Saprospiraceae bacterium | reverse complement strand
AAGTGATCAAGTCTATAGATTCGAATTAGAAGGAGAAGTGTTGAAAATGGTTGATCATTATCTCGCCGGTTAGACTTAGTAAGTCAATACTCGCTTCTCACTTCTCGCTTCTCACTTCTCTAATACCAATAATTCACCTTCAGCACCAGTGCTCTGTTGTTCGTCTCGATGGTCCTAGGACCTCCAAGTCCATTGAGTATATCATAGTTGTCGAAATAGACGAGAAACAGATCAGACATCGGAGCGAATCGCCATTGGATACGACTGTTGATGCCCATGTAATCTGATTGATCTACATATTGGAAAAGGGTGGTCCACAAGAGATTTCTCGAAAAGCCAATTTCGATTTTTGATAGCATCGCAGTGATTAAATTTGATCCGTATGGATCAGGAAATTCAAGATCATTCCATTGATAACCCAGACTGAATCTGCCCCATGGCTGAACTCTGTACAATGCTTCTACATTAAAAGTTTTGATGTTGCCATTGTAAAATCCACCAAGGCTTCCACCAAATTCAAATGAAAATGCTTTTCTTTCATCAGATTCAAACTCAAAATTAATATCCGAAAATGCATAATCTCCAGATGGTAACGGAGTGGCGTCTGTGAAAGCAAAAGGATAAAGCAAATGCAATGAAGTTAGATTATAACGCAACCTGAATTCTTGTCCACTTTTCAAGACGAGGAAGTATCTGAAGCGATTGTTGCGTTCATTGAAACTCCAATCTGAATTGTAAACAAGTAGATTTTCTGCTCCGAAAACATGTCTGGCAATATTTCCTTCTTGTGGTCGAATGGTATAGTCTGCTGAAGTATAAGACAAATTAAATCCTTCACGAATAGTGGTATCTCTTACAGCATCGTAATTTTCAACGCGCGCAAGGAAGCCCATGTCAGCAAAATAGTTTTCTTGTAAGGATATAAAATCAGTGACAAAAGAGATAGAAGGATTTTGAAAATTGAAACCTACGTTGTATACGTTTTGATCAGAATCAAATCCATCTTTGAATGAGGTATGACCGGCTACCCAGGCACCAATTTTACCATCGTCAGAAAAATAACCTGCCTCAATAGAAGCATTTCGACCATAGTCATCTTTCATGACTTCTCCGCCCGAGAATGCTTGTCTATTAAGAAACATCCCTTGTACAAAGGACCGGCCAAATTGTTTTTTCATGGCAAAAGCAGATTGGTTTTGTCCCAAAGACTCACCCTTGCCAAGCGAATGAATGTTCATCACGCCCATCCTTAAATCAGGCCTCAAATTTCCCGTTAATCTGGCTCCATACAGTATAGGAACAGCTTCCCTGTTTTCATCCAATCCGATGGTTCTGGAGAAAAAAGGTCTGAAGGGCGGTTGGCCATAATCTGCAAACAAATCAGAATTCTCAAGAAAGAATGTTCTTTTTTCCGGCAGGAAAATATTGAATCTGGTAAGGTTGGTTACCAACTCATCAACCTCAATTTGCGAAAAATCAGGATTGACCGTAAGGTCGAGATTTAACGAAGAGCCGACAGCTACACGGGCGTCCATACCAAGATTCCAATCAAGCTTTGTGTCTTCATTTACTGTTTTACTCACTCCGGCGGTCGCATACGGTATGAGGTTAAAATTACCTGACTTTTTAGTCGGTGGTTTGTCCCAAACAAGGGCGCCTGCGAAAGCTGGATTTGGGGGCCAAAAAGATTCAGGTACTGCGGTCCAATTGTGAAATTCGTTACAGTATTGAATGTTGCGGACAAAGTTCATTCCCCATTCACTCATGTCTGTTTTGTATCTCAAAATTTTAAACGGAATAGCGAATTCTGCGGTCCAATATTCGTCCGTTATTTGGGTTTCAACAAACCATTTATTGCTCCAATCTGCATTGATTCCAGAAGTCTGCGAAAACAAAGCATCCCATTGAACTCCTACTGCCGATGTGCCAAAAAGATTGGCATTGATACGAGCATTGAAAGGATCGAGGATGATCGCGATTCCATCATTGTCCCAATATTCATCTCGTCTTAGTGATTGAATGATCACATCTTCCGTTTGATAACAACGAGCTGCTACATACAGGTACTGATCATCGTACGTCAACATCACCTCTGTTAAAGGATCTGCCGCTTCAGCGAAGAAAGGAACTTTTTGCCAAAAATTAGTACCCACATCGGCACTAGACCAAACCGCTTCATCTAGCTTACCATCAATGGTAATGGCTTCTGTTGTCTCCTGAATGAAAAGACGAAAGTCTTTTTTGAAATCAAATTCTGTCTCTTGAGCCAGTACTTGTATCCCAAAAAACAACATGAGAAACGGTGCCACGCGCTGCAACTTCATATTGATCTTTTTCTTAATGCGTAAATGTAACTCAAATATTATGATAGCTAATTATCATTAAACCATCTTCTCGACCAAAGGTGCAATTCTTCTTACCAATAAAAGCCTAAATTTCAGCGTACGGACAAAACATGGCAATTTTCTAATTCATCAATTGATTTTAGAATAACTTCATAGCATACATACGTTATATTTGAAAGCATTGCAATGAAGATTGACTACATCAATATTCTTGTTCTTTTTATTTTGTTTTTCATGGGCATGTTGGTTTATGCTCATATGCAATCTATTGAAGATTCGAATATTGAAGAGAAGCATCAATCTTTTTGTGGAGTTGTCGATCATTCTGAAAATGCTAGCGAAGGTAAAA
>JAHDDD010000433.1 GCA_020629535.1 Saprospiraceae bacterium | reverse complement strand
TGCCTGCAATATTTTGAAATACTAACGCGGCTCGGGATAACATACTCGAAATAGCAATTGATGCTGTTGAGCATTCAGGTCCATAATATCTAGGATCTATGTTTTGACTTGGTGGTCGCTCATTGTTATCTGAGTAATCTATATTCCCCATTTTGATATGAGCTGTTCCATCGGTATCACTCATTTTAAGTAACCAGTCCAATTCCCATTTAGCTTCATTAAGCACATCCGCTATGCCATCTCCTGATTCTGGAATATTGAAATTGTCAGTAAATGCAAGCTCTGAAGTTTCGAAAGCTCCCATCAAATCATGGATTACAGCATGGGCGAAGGTTATATATTTATTGTTGTCTCCGGCATCCCACCATCCACCTGAAAGATCTTTTTCTAGATCTGCGTTTCCTTGATCATATACATAACGACAGTTGCCATCTTGGAGGTCATTCATAAAGTTCATGCCGTCTCCAAAACCACTTTCCACGTATTCGGCATCTTTGGTGTCATTACAGCGGTTGTAGTAAAACATTTTGGTTGCTGCACCAAGGATGTTTTGGTATGGATTTTCATTAATATAGAACGCAGCAGAATAAGCATCATTAGATGGATCATACACATAATACTGACCTTCATCCGTCACGCTTGAAAAATCAAACCACCAACCTTGATCCCCAGACTGTCCATGGGTCGAACCATTATTCCACTCATCTGCCGATGCAGAAAAGACCACTTCATCAGTTAAAAAATCTCTCAACTCAATGGTAGTTCCAGGGGTATAACTCTCATCAGAATTATATCCTTCTTGAGGATTTGAAATGACAGCCACTTTTGTCCCATCACTATGGTATCCAAATTGATCCACATGAATGTATTCACTTATCTGGCTGTAGGACGAGATACCAGAAAAAAGAGTAAATAATAGAAGCACGGTTCTATTTGCAATCGTTGTGTATTTCTGTTTCATTTCAACTAAATTTTCATTTAAATATCAATGCTTGGCGCTATTAATCCAATAGGGAAACTACTATTTATAAAAAACATTATTTGAGGGGTTTCCCCTATTTGTTAATCTTGCCTAAACCAAATTGTTTAAAAATAAGTGTTAAAACCATTGATTAGTACTCTAAGGTCTATCCCTTAGCTTTCCTTGAAAATGGCACAGTTTATGCATCTTTTTAGATGCTATGAATATCGAAGAGATCAATAGAAAACATTTCCTGGAAACAGACATGTACTACAGAGTAGGGTACGGACTTTCATCCAAGTTGCTAAACTTTAAAAATGGCATTTTGGAAATCGAAGTAGTGATCTCGAAAAAATGGCAAAAGAATTATAATCAAACAGCTCAAGAGATGGGACACATATGGAAAAAATCTCATCGAGAACTGAACAAAGCCATTGCTTGCAAGGTCTATATTGTTGACACAAACAAGATGCCTTACAAACAATTTCTTATCCACAAGGGTATTCGTCCTGGATACGATGCTAAAAAAGGAATTATTTTCCGAACGGATTATTTGAATTAAGCCTACTTTTGACTTAGGGGTGAATTCAAACAACTTGAATATCACGTCTTAATTCAAATTATGAAAGCTCGCATTCTATCCTTAATTTTTTTTCTTTTTTTTCTTTCAGAATGTTTTGGTCAATATGATCATGTTTCTGTATTCCCTGATCTTGATGGAGATCAATTAATCGAAGAGTTGAGATCTAATTATCGTCCATTGAGCTCTTTAGATTATGGAGAAGTACGAGATTTCTTATTCGGCACAGTATTTTTTAAAGATGACTCTGTTCGGTGCATCTATACAAATCATGCTCGGTACCTGGCTCCAGGAGAAGATCCAAGTGAATTTATATTTCAGAATGATCAAATGAATGGTATAAATACTGAACACATTTATCCACAAAGCAAAGGCGCGGAATTTGGTAATGCCAGAGCGGATATGCATCATCTATTTCCTGCGAGAGGAAGAGTCAATACGGCAAGAAGCAATGATCCATTCGCTGAGATTCCAGACAACGAAACGGAAGATTGGTACTACAAAAATTTTTCTCAGACCAATATACCATCCAATAAAGATGCTTTCTCAGAGGACACTAATGCCCGTTTTGAGCCAAGAGAATCCGTAAAAGGAGATGTAGCTCGAGCAATGATGTATTTCTACACAATGTATACTTCACAAGCTAACTCTGCAGACCCTGATTACTTTGATACTCAAATAGAAACACTGTGTGACTGGCATGATTTAGATCCCGTTGACCAAGCGGAATGGGAGCGGACCATTACGATCTCCGGTTATCAAGACGATAGGCCAAACCCTTTCATCTTAGATTGCACATTAGCTGGTCGTACGTATTGCGAATCGATCTCTCAAGCGTGCAAACTTGTTCATTCAGCAGACGTAAAACTGAATCATAATTATACCTTAGTGAACCCTGGAAATGGAAGATTGCACATTCAATTTAACGATATGCTAATCAAAGAGATAGAAGTATTTAATTCGAATGGAGTCCAAGTATTAGATACGATTTCAGAGACTAGGGTCTTCGACCAACCTTTTGCTATTCCGGGACTATTCTTTGTACGTATAACGGATGAAAACGGAAATGTAACTGTATCTCGTTGGTTTAATCAGATATGATTTTTTAGTCGGCCCTTTTTCGATCATTGCAATGAAGTCCTATTTCTCAATTCTAGAAAGAAAAATGGTGCAAAGAAAATGGCAAAAAACACCAATACGAGTAGTTGACCAGTCAAT
>JAHDDD010000043.1 GCA_020629535.1 Saprospiraceae bacterium | reverse complement strand
TGGTTGTCTTTATTGAAGTTTTGATTTGCGTAGTACGATCCTTCAATTTCGTTGGCCATTAGAATGGCTTGCTGATAGTATGACCTTGGATCGTCAGGTTTAACCGAAGCAGGGCAAAGTATGATATCTGCTCCCAATGCTTTAAGGCTGTCGATTTTTGTTTTTGAAGCTTTATCTGCAACAGTTAATACACATCTGTAGCCCTTGATTCGGGCTAGCATCGCCAAAGCTCTTCCTGTGTTTCCGGAAGTGGCATCGATGATGGTACCGCCAGGTTCGAGTTGTCCTCTCTCTTCAGCTTTGTTGATCATGTGCAACCCAATTCTGTCTTTTGCAGACAATCCTGGATTGCAAAATTCCAACTTTGCATAGATGTTGGTGCCTAATTTTTCTGAAAATCTGTTGAGTCTTACTAGGGGAGTGTTGCCAATATGAGCTGCCATTGAAAAGGCATCATGTCCACTTTTACCGTTGGTTTTCTGAATTATCATTCGGTCAGGTTATTATCTCACTTGGCGTGAAGGTAGGTATCGAGACTCAGAAACCCAAATTATCAATGTTTTCTATTTGTTAGAGCTATTTGTATAAAAGATATTATGAAAATATGTAATGTATTAATGACTTATTTATAGACGATTATCTTCAATCAACTTTTGTAAACTTTCTCTGTAGCTTTTTCCGATTGGAATGTGCTTTATTTGACCATCCACCAACATTTCAACGACATTTCCCATGACAGCTTGAATGTTTTTCAAATTGATGATGTAACTTCTGTGTATTCGTAAAAAAGTTTCGCCAGGCAATTTTTCTTCTAAGCTTTTCATCGTTTGCAATGCAATTACTCTCCCAGTTTTCTTTTTTATGATCACATAATCTTTCAATCCTTCGATGTACAAAATATCATCGTGTGCAAGCTTGATCATTTTTTTGTCTGCCTTTACGAAAAAGTAGCCTTCTTCTTCCGTGCGGTCAGCTTTACCTTTTGCATTGAGCATTTCGGTGGCTCTGTTGATCGCTTTCATGAATCGCTCCATCGAAATAGGCTTCATCAAATAATCAACGGCCTCCAATTCAAATCCCTCCACTGCATATTCCGCGAAAGCGGTAGAAAAAATAACCAGAGGCGGATTCTTCAATGACTTGACAAAGTCGACGCCGGATACCTGAGGCATTTGGATGTCTGTGATCATTATGTCAATGTCTTCATTTTGAAGAAGTTGATTGGCTTCAATTGCATTGGTGCAAGAACCCGCAAGCTCAAGGTCTTTCATTTGGCCGATATAGGTTTCCAAAATTTCCCGAGCTAACGGTTCGTCGTCTACGATGAGTACTTTGATCATGCTTTAATGTTATTTTAAATTGATGCTGAGTGAGACAGCGTAATTGTTGTTGTTTTCTCTAATGTCTAAACTGTGATTTTCAGGATAGATAAGATTGAGTCTTCTTTTGATATTTACCAAACCAATTCCTCCAGATTTTTTCTTGCTTAGAATCAACTTTTGATCCGGTCTGGAATTACTGATCTCCATATGTACAGATGGATCTTCAATTTTTAATCGGATGTTTACAAAGCCATCGTTTAGCGTATTGCTCACTCCGTGTTTAAAACTATTTTCAACAAAAGGCACAAACATGAGCGGTGCAATATTGAGATGTCCTGGCTCACCTTCAATTTCCAGATTGACTTCAAATTGATTTCCCAATCTTATTTTTTCGAGTTCCAGATAGTTTTTTAAATATTGAATTTCTTTGGATAATGGAACCTCTATTTCGTTACATTCGTACAACATGTACCTCATCATCTCAGATAACTTGAGGACTGTCTCGGGTGCCAAATCTGATTTCTTCAAAGTCAATGCATACAGATTGTTCAATGTATTGAACAGAAAATGTGGGTTGATTTGCGATCGCAGAAAATTCAACTCTGATTGTAAATTTTGCCGTTGCAAGTCTTTTTTATCACGTTCGTGAAGCATCCAGTCTTGGGTGATTTTGAATGCCGTCGAAGAAGCACAAACAAAAATTGACTCAAACAAGATGATGTTTTGATTGGCAAGGAAGTATTGTTGAATGTCAGGATAGTTGTTGTAAATCAGATAGAAGCAAAGCGTTTTGGGTGGAGATACTGCTCCTGCCAATACCATTAAAAGAGCAATGTATATGATCCAGTTTCTCTTTTTGAGAAAGTTGGGAATCAATACCAACCAGTTAAAGTACACTATAAACGCGTAGAAAATGACCGAAACCGTTGACTTTGAGGTCTTGACTACAAAATTGCTGTCGCTTCGATCGATCACGGTCAAAAATATCCACAACAGAAACCAAAACAAGATGTGAAGGTTCCGATCTTTCTCGATCAGCGTTGCCAATCTGGACATGTAACTATATTGACCTTGCAAGGTTTTCTCCATTGATTATCAAAAATAAATGCCTTCTGCCTCCCTGTTCAATTTTCATAGACCAATGTCGACAAAAAATCTATGATTCTGAAGTACAAACTTACCTTCCGCTTTTGAAGGAAGTTTAAGATTTATTCCGAAATTTGCCTCACTTTTAGAACAAATCAGGTAGAGTTATATTTATACTTTGGAAAAAGCATGTGATTTAATGAATTACGAGAAGCAAGAAAAATACAATCCAGAGACAACTTCTGCGATTAAAGATATGTACGCTGACATGCTCTCATTGCTGGGAGAAGAACCTGACCGAGAAGGATTAATCAAAACACCAGAGCGTGCGTCAAAGGCTATGCAGTTTTTGACACAAGGCTATGATCAGGATCCGATTCAAATATTGCAATCAGCTTTGTTTGATGAAGATTTCAATGAGATGGTGATTGTAAAAGACATTGAGTTGTATTCTCTTTGTGAGCACCATATGTTACCATTTTTTGGGAAAGCACATGTTGCTTATATTCCAGATGGTAAAATCGTTGGTTTGAGCAAAATTCCACGAATTGTGGATGTGTTTTCAAGGAGACTTCAAGTGCAGGAACGATTAACCCGTGACGTATTAGAATGCCTTGACAATGCACTCAAACCTAAAGGTGTAGCGGTGGTCATCGAAGCAGCTCATATGTGTATGATGATGAGAGGAGTACAAAAACAAAACTCAACCACAACATCTTCTGCCTTTACCGGCGAATTTAAAAACGTTGAAACACGCACAGAATTCTTAAATTTGATCTCTTCAAATTTAAGATAAGATGAAGTCATATGTATTCCCTGGTCAGGGAGCCCAGTTTGAAGGCATGGGCAAAGACTTATATGAATCGAGCGATGCGGCCAAAAAAGTTTTTGATCAAGCCAATGAGATTCTTGGTTTCGAAATCACCAAAGTGATGTTTGAAGGTTCTGCAGAGGACCTGAAGCAAACCAAAATTACACAGCCAGCAGTTTTTATACATTCACTTGTTAAGTTTTATGAATCCGGTCTTGAGTTGGATGATTCAGTGGTAGGAGGACATTCATTGGGAGAAATTTCGGCCCTGGTCGCCACCCAATGTCTCAGCTTTGAGCATGGATTACAACTTGTAAGTGAAAGGGCCCAAGCCATGCAAGTAGCATGTGAGCAAAATCCTGGCACGATGGCCGCTATTCTGGGACTGGAAGATGCGCAAGTTGAAGACATTACAAAAAACATTGACGCATTGGTCGTACCTGCCAACTATAATTGTCCCGGACAGCTCGTTGTTTCAGGCAGTATTGAAGGGGTAGAAGAAGCGGTTGCAAAGGCAAACGAAGCAGGAGCAAGACGGGCATTGGTGTTACCAGTAGGAGGCGCTTTTCATTCCGAATTGATGTTGCCAGCACAGGAAAGATTGAGTCAGGCTATTGAAAGTATTGAGTTTAATATGCCCAAAGTAGCGATATACCAAAATGTCGATGCCAAGCCACACACCGATCCTGCAGAAATAAAAGATCTGTTAAATAAGCAACTTACGGCTCCGGTCAGATGGACCCAAACTATGAAAAACATGGTCGCCGATGGCGTTGATACGCAATATGAATTTGGCGCAAAAGTATTGACTGGATTTATAAAGAAATTAGATCGTAAATTTGCGACCGAATTGATTTAACGAAGACGGTATGTCCAGATTAGCCATAGGGAAAATTCTTACAGCTCAACCGTTTATGATTGACAATAATTTTAAACGGTCAGTGATCATCATATGTGATCACCATCTCGACGATGGAAGTGTGGGCTTTATCCTTAATAAAAGATTCAACATGAAGGTCAATGATCTTATTAATGACTTTCCAGAAATTGATTCTACAGTCTACTTTGGTGGTCCGGTTGCAACAGATACCATTCATTATTTACACAACGTAGGAGATTTGTTAGAGGAGTCAAGAAAAATCATCGATGGTGTTTGGTGGGGAGGAAATTTTGAAAAGTTGAAATTTCTTATTGATAATGAATTGATCAAACCAGAGAATATCAAATTTTTTGTTGGGTATTCAGGTTGGTCACCCGGTCAGATGGTAGAAGAGGTTAAATCGGGTTCATGGGTCATCGGTGATGGGTTTGCAAATTATGTTTTCAAATCAAGTTCAGATATTCTGTGGAAGGAAACCCTCGAGCACAAGGGTTCTAATTATAAAATCATTGGCCAGATGCCAGAAAGTAATATGTATAACTAATGTATTACGTTAGAAACATCACCTTGCGATTTGGTGGTCGCACACTTCTTGAAGATATTTCATTTATGATCAATCCAGGTGAGAAAATTGGATTGATTGGTAAAAACGGATCTGGCAAAACCACACTTTTTAAAATCATTCATGGCGACATCAGTGCTGATGAAGGCAAAATTGATTTGCCAAAAGGAACAAGCATTGGAGTACTTTCTCAATTCCTTCCGGAAAATAAAGAAGTTTCGATTATCGATGAGACCATGTCGATTTTGAAGGAATACAATGAAGTAGAAAATTCAATTGTCAGACTGGAAAAGGAGATTTCAGAAGGGAATCTTGATGAGGCCCAAATGAATAAGAGGCTGATAGAACTCAACGAAGCTGTCGACCGAAAGTCAATGCTTTTTAGCTATAATCCACAAGCCGAGGCAGAGAAATTATTAAAAGGACTGGGATTCAAACAAGAACAATTAAATGATTCGATCAGCACTCTCTCTGGTGGTTGGCAAATGCGAATTGAATTGGCAAAATTGCTATTAACCAGACCGGATATCTTGTTGCTCGATGAGCCCACCAACCATCTTGATATCGAGTCTATCATCTGGTTTGAAAATTATATCAAGGAATATCCAAATGCAGTAATCTTGATTTCTCACGATGAAGAATTTCTCCAAAACTGCGTCAACAGAATCATAGAAATTCAATCAACTTCTGTCTTTGATTTCAAAGGTGGTTATCAGAAATATCTGGTCCATAAAGAACAGTTGAAGGAAATCAACCAATCAGCTTTTACCAATCAGCAGAAAGTACTCAAAGAGAAAGAAAGAACCATAACCCGCTTTATGGCAAAGGCGACCAAGACGAAGATGGCTCAATCGATGCAAAAACAATTGGATAAGGTCGAAAGGGTGGAGCTGATTCAAGAGGATACATCTGCCATGAAAGTAAGATTCCCCTATTCAGGGAGGTCTGTGAAACAGGTGGCAAAAGTCGACAAGCTTTTCAAGTCATATGGAGACAACGAGGTGCTCAAAAATGTAGACCTCGAAATTTTGACTGGAGAGAAAATTGCCTTTGTCGGTCAAAATGGAATGGGAAAATCTACCTTGCTCAAAGCGATACTCAGTGTGATCGATGTAAACAGCGGGCAGGTCAAAATTGGAGACAATGTAGTGCTCGGTTATTATGCTCAAGATCAATCAGATACACTCGACCGTGAGAAGACCATACTTGAGACGATTGAAGCTGTCGCTCATGCAGATTATTACACATCTTGTAGAAAAATATTGGGTTCATTTTTGTTTAGTGGCGAAGATGTTCACAAGAAAGTTTCGGTTTTAAGTGGAGGAGAAAGGGCTCGTGTCGCCCTGGCATGTATGGTAGCGCAACCAACCAATTTTATCGTATTTGATGAGCCCACCAACCACCTAGATATCGTTTCCAAAAACATTCTTAAACAGGCGATTCTTGATTACGAGGGAACGGTACTTATCGTAAGTCACGACCGTTCATTTTTGGAAAGTCTGAGTAGCAGAACCATTGAGTTTCGCGATCACAAATTGATTGAACACCTCGGTGATATCAATTATGTTTTGGAAAAAAGAAAGTCTGATGATTTGAGAACTTTTTCCATGCAGGCTGAAAAGCCAAAAGAAGAGAAGCAGAAATCTAAAAATACTCTCAATTACGAAGAACGTAAGAAGTTGCAGCGCAAGATCAATTATGCAGAAAGAGACATTGAAAAGCTTGAAGGACAAGTCAATGAATTGCATGAAATGATGCTCGATCCAAAATTTTTTATGCGCGACGACTCAGATGAAAAGATGAAAGAGATGAGTACTTTGCAAAAGCAACTGGAAGAAAAGATGAATGAATGGGAAGAATTGAGTGCAAAGATGGAAGAGTGATCAGTGTACTTTTCAGCCGATAAAGACGAAGTAAAAGTATGCTGGTATTCAAGTCCGACTGTCGCATGAGCTTGTTGCATGAAACCATTAATTTCCTCCATACATATGGAGCATCTAATTTGGGTTGGCTAAGATTAATTTAAACTGAAGATAATTTTGAGTTCAATAAGTCAAAATTTATTATTCCGAAAAGCAACGGAAGAAGACATTCCTGAAATTGCACGACTATTGATTGAAGTATGGCAAACCTGCTACACTGATTTTGTTCCGCAGCATTTTTTAGATGGCCTCGGCTTTAACAAACAGATACAAAGACATAAGGCATACCTTGATAGAGGAGTAAATTACTTGATCTGTATTGATAAATCCAATTTGGGATTGTTGGGGTTTACTTCTTTTGGAGTTTCTCGATTTGATAAATATGAAGTAGATATTGAACTATACAGTCTGTACGTTGATCCTACTATTCAAGGCCAGGGCATCGGCACCAGATTCATTGAAGAGATTTTTAAAGATCCTTTTAACGCACCATCAGAATTGATTGTTTCTGTATTTGCTGATAATCCTTACAAAGGATTTTATGAGAAAAACGGATTTAGACAAATAGGCAAAGAACATATTGATTTTGGATCTTTCGGTTTAGAGGCCTTTGTGATGTTATTAGAGCGGGATTGAAAATGCAGATCATACTTGCAGCTAATCATTTATTATATTATCGTCTTAGGATGCGATATTCTCAATTATCGTCTTGAGGTACGATATTCATTATTATCGCCTTATAATACGATATTCTTGATTATCGTCTTAGGATACGATATTCTTAAATATCGTCTTAGGATGCGATATTCTTGATTATCGCCTTAGAATGCGATATATTTGATTATCGTTATAAGTTGTTATGAAAAGTGAATATAAATGAAAGCTACATCAATACTTACCGGAGATATTGTTGGGTCGAGAAAGACGAGTCCAAAAGAATGGATGAAAAATTTAAAGTCAAAGCTGAGTGAGTTTGGAAAGTCGCCGTTTAAATGGGAAATATTCAGAGGAGATGCATTCCAATTAGAGACAAAACCAGAAGAAGCAATAAAGACTGCATTATTAATAAAGGCCAAGATGAAACAGACAAAGAATCTTGATGTGCGTATTGCAATTGGTATAGGTAGCAACGAATACAGGTCAAATAAAATTACACGATCTAATGGACAAGCTTTTGTGAACTCAGGAATATGTTTTGAAAAATTGTCAAAGAGAACCTTAGGAATAAAAACAAATTGGGATGAATTTGATAATCAGTGGAATTTATACTTAAACCTGCTTACACTTACGGTCGACAATTGGACTCCAACAACAGCCAGAATAGTAGAAGAGATGTTAAAAAAGCCTGACATCAATCAAAAAGCATTGGCCAAAAAATTGAAAAAATCTCAAAGTACAATTAGTGCAGGGTTGAAACGAGCTGGCTATGATGAAATCTCTGAACTGTTGGCATTCTATCAAGTTGAGATTGGCAAAAGAATGAATCAATGATTCTACTCATTAAACTTTTGACTGCACATTTTATTGGTGATTTTATCCTTCAAACAGATAGAATGGTAAGAAGCAAAGAGGAAGGAAAATTGGCATCACCAATGTTGTACATTCATGTTTTGATACATGCAGTTCTTTCAGTATTGGTAGTTTGGACTTCTAAATATTGGATGGCAATATTGATAATAGTGTTGTCACATTTTATAATTGACGCTTGGAAATTGTATTATCAGAATGAGAGTAATAAGAGAGAACTTTTCATATTAGATCAGGCCATGCATATATTGGTCATTGTATGTGTTACACAATTTTATACACCATGGATGAATAGTTTCTTGAAACTGAATTATGACGAAATAATGCTACTGGTCCTGGTCATAGTATTGATAACTGTGGTGAGCTCGCATATTATTAAGGTGATAATATCTAAATGGCAACCTGAAAATGAGGATCAGGACCGCGATTCTTTATCAAATGCGGGGAAGTATATAGGGATATTAGAAAGGCTGTTCGTATTTGGATTTATTGTGAGTGGCAATATGCAAGGTATAGGGTTTTTATTGGCTGCAAAGTCAGTTTTTAGGTTCGGTGATCTTAAAGATTCCATTGACCGAAAATTGACAGAATATATTTTGATCGGTACACTTTTGAGTTTTGGAATAGCAATGCTTTTGTCATACACTTTCTTGATCTTGTACAAAGAATTGTAATTATGCTTACTTTAAAATATGATAAAAACAGATCCTATTATCGCTGTGAATGATGTTCTGCAAAGTTCTCAATGGTATCAGCAATTGTTTAATTGTAAAAGCATACATGGCGGTTCTACTTTTGATGTAATGGTTGATGAAATCGGAGAGGTAATACTTTGTCTCCACCAATGGGTCGAACACGAACATCCTTCAATGACAAATAAAGAAATTTCTGTAGGAAACGGATTGATATTGTATTTCCGTACGGACGATTTGGACCGGATTAGAAAGAACGCATTGAATATGAATGTGCCAATTGAAAAAGAAGTCACGATAAGTCCGAATTCAGGAAAGCGAGAATTTTCGATTGTCGATCCAGATGGTTATCATCTCATTATTTCTGAATATCACTCGTATCAAGGATGATCAGTTTTTTTTCTTCTTTCGTTTGCTTGACTTTGCGAGCGGATTAAAATTTAAAGCCAGTTGAATCCAATATTCTAGGTCTTCTTCCATATCAACGGCTTCAGGTGAAGCAAAAATATAACCCTTCATTGGTCTTCCGGTAAAGTCCATAGGATGAATACCAGGCTTACTAACGGCATCCTCGTATTGGTCGACACCAATTCTTGCCATCAAGGTATCTTTGACAATACCTACGCACATCTTGTCATCGACCATATAGCACAAGCCACCCATCATCTTTTTGGATTCGTACTTTATCTTCTTTCGCTTGAGTACTTCGTCTATCCGATTTTCGAGGTGAGTATCGTAAGGCATAACTTGGAGGATTATATTTTCAAATATAATTATTTATCTGTACGAATTTTTTCATCTAGTAAGATCATTTCAGAAGAGCCTGCAAGCTATACCATGAAGTTAAAATAAAAAACACCTGCCCGGTATGAGCTGCAGAATCCTTGGGCGGATGAGCAGGGTGTTACCTAAGGCAGGTGCCCGTCATGGGACAGATTTGGATCACAACAATTTCAAATTATTCTTATGTAATTCAGAAAACAGCGAGGGGAGGGGAAGTTGCTTTATGAGTTCAAAGAAAAGGCCAAGACAGGCCAAAATACAATTTTCAAGTAATGTGGACTTTTGAGCTATTCTTTGAAACGCCAAATGATTGTTTTTCAATAAGTTGTGAATTTTGTTGTAATAATTAATAAATGCATATAGATTATTTTCACATATTTGGTATACGAATTTTTAAGTAGAAAGAATTGAGTGATATGAGAATTTTCCTGTTAAATTTTGTGACTCTAGCATGCATTGTTATTGGATCGAATACTTTGGTTGCACAAGAAACTGATATTCAGAGTTGGTCTTGGGTCAAAGCACAAATCCCGATTAATGACAGGTGGACAGTCGATGCATTTCCGATTTTCCGGAGGTTCATGGATTTATCTGAGTTACAAAATATTTCTGCAGACATCTACGTAAAAGGAAAATTAACAGATTTGATATCGGTGGCAGTCCTCAGTCGTAGTCATTACGTTCCAGATGGAGATTTCAGACAATTCTTTTTCTACGATTTAATCACTAAGATTCCTATCAATCATCCGAACTTTAATTTGAGTCATAGATTGCGCTTTCATCATGGCGTCGATGTAAAAGACAACTTGGATGCAGACTTTTTTCGAAACGCGATGACTTTATCTTTTCCAAATAATTCTGTATTTACACCCTTGGTTTCTTTGGAACTGTTTTCAAGGCTGAACAAACAGGCAACACTGGGCAGGGTTAGAGGAATCGTGGGTATGAATGTAAAATTGCCCCACAAGCTTTCATTAAATTTGAATGTTTGGTCAGAGAATTTTGTGAGCCCTTTCGGAACGACAACCAATTATATTCTAATTACTGGCTTAAACTATAAGTTCAACAAACTGAAAAAAGATAACCCTGAAAATTAAATGCAGTGGAGTAGGGTAAGAGCTTCTTTCACCAGTCCTGACTCGATCATCTCCTTTGCTTTGTGATGAACACTGTCGCGCAACTCTTCTGCATCACGGATGTCTCCATGCCAATCAGCAAATTGATGGACTTCTTTCATCTTAATGATATCTTCTTCAGTTGGCAGATCAGAAAGTCCTCCTAAACGACCCAGATCATTTCCGGTAAGAACATGGCTGGCCAATACGTGTGACGGAAGTTTATCAACGCCTATGCCCATTTCTGCACCTGGCTTCTCCACTTCAAATAATGCACTCCCAGACGCACGACAATACCACATGCCACCCATTCGACCCACAAGGTCTAGTTTTGTAGTATCCAATTTTCCTTGTTCATCTAGAAATTTCTTTTGGATATGAATTTGAATCACTTCACTGATAACGAGATTGCCAGAAGCACCAACATTACCAAGAGGCACTACCTCTTTTACAATACATTCAAAACTCACTGGCGATTCTCCAACTCGAGGAGGTCTCACTTTCGTACTTGGAATTTGAGTAAATCCTGACTTGACAAATTCATTGACACCCTTCGGATACTCCGTGCTTGACAAGGACATTTGGTGCACCATACTATGATCTACAATATTGATCACTACCTCTTTAATCTCATTCACATTCTCGTAGCTGTGCTTGGTCGTATTGTCTCTTCCTCTTCTTGCTGGAGAAAAAATCAATATGGGTGGATTTGTACTAAAGGCATTGAAGAAAGAATATGGACTGAGATTGACATTCCCTTCAGCATCGATCGTACTGGCCAATGCAATCGGTCTGGGGCCAATGGCAGAAAGTAGATAACCGTGACGTTGACCTATGCTAAGAGTGGTCGGATCAATACTTAGAATGTCTTCCATTTGATTATTTTTTTGCAGGTAAAACCTTGGTTCGCACTTCACCAAAACCCACTCGTTTTCCATCTTTTTCACAATAACCTCTCATGATAACGGTATCATTGTCTTCGATGAATTTTCTTTCTTGTCCATCTGATAATTTGATGGTCTCTTTTCCTCCACGACTGATCTCAATCATGGAGCCATATGATTTTTCATCCTTTCCACTGATGGTTCCAGAAGCCATCATATCTCCGACTTTGACATTGCAACCATTGACTGTGTGGTGGGCCAATTGTTGGGCCATATTCCAGTACATGTATTTGAAATTCGAAACTGAAATGGTGTTTTCAGAAGAATTTTCTGGTTGCAGTATAACTTCAAGATGTAGATCAATATTTCTAATGCCTTCATATTTTAAATATGGAAGGACAGGCGGATCTTGTTGGGGTCCAGAAACCCTAAAATCATTCAATGCTTCGAGCGTGACAATCCATGGTGAAATGGAGGAGGCAAAGTTTTTTCCAAGGAAAGGACCGAGTGGTACATATTCCCATTTTTGAATATCTCTCGCAGACCAATCATTGAATAAAACCAATCCGAAAATATATTCTTCAGCTGATTCTGTAGAAATTGCATTGCCTAGCTCAGATTCTTTACCGATGATGAAAGCCACCTCAAGTTCAAAATCCAATCTTTTGGTTGGACCATATACAGGCGGACCGTCAGCAGGTTTTTGTTGTCCGCAAGGACGATAGATATCTAAGCCGCTTTCAATGATAGAAGAAGCTCTGCCATGATATCCCACCGGAATGTGCAACCAATTTGGTAACAATGCATTGTCGGGATCACGGAATAATTTTCCAAGATTGGTAGCATGCTCTCTACTGCTATAGAAATCAGTATAATCTCCAACCTTGACCGGCATGTGCATTCGCACTTCGTTCATGGCAATGAAAACATCTGTACTTGATTTCAATTTCGAATCTTCCTTGCACAATTCTGATTGCAAAATAATACGGACTTCCTTGGTAATTTTTTTGCCCAATGAAATAAAATCATTGAGCGTATTTGAATCCCAAACTGATGGTTCGATAGACAAGGAATCGAAGAGTCCGAGTTGGGCAGCTGCTCTCAAATCAATCACCTCATCACCAATCGCCGAACAAAGTCTTGGCGAGGAACCATTGACTGAAAAGATACCAAAGGGTAAATTGTAAATTGAGAAGTCACTATTCTCAGGATAGGATTTCCATGAATTCATAGTTGGTTAATTCGTCTTTGTTTTTGATTTTCCAGACATCCTGCTAAACATTCTTTTTTCGAATTCCCAGAAAAATTTGAATTGTCCGAAAATGAATCCGTAGATCAAAAGGATCAAATTGTAAACGGGTAAAATGAGGATGTAATAAAGTATGCTGAAAAGCAGAGGTTGCTCACCGTTTTCTGTAAATAGAGCCACGATCGGACGTTTTAAAAACATGATTGTGGTCCCAGTCAATGCGAAGACAATCAAAATAATGATTGCTTTTCCTGGTGTAACGCCCCATTTGTTTTGGAGTCTTTTAAACCAGCCTACTTTCTCTTGTTGTGTTTCCAATGCAATATTTTTGGAAGCACAAATCTACTGTTTTACAAATAATTGATGACCATGGGTGCCATTATTTGTGAAGTGTATGAAATATGCTCCTGAAGTTAATTGTGTGATATCCACACTCTTTGTTCTAGAAACCCCCGAGTTGGTAATTAGTTTACCCGAAAGATCAAAGATTTTATATTCGAATGAGCCATCTACCTGACCATCAATATAAAGTACATCTTTCGCTGGATTTGGAAAAATGGAAATGGTGCTCAATTGAGTTTCTTCATCATTGACCGTCAATAAAGTTGTCAAATTGTCAATGCAGAAGTAAGCTGGTGTATTCATTCCGAATTGACCATTGTCAGTTGAACTCAGGCTTAGATAAAGACTATCTGCAGCTCCCAAATCTGAAAGATCAAGCCACGTCCAATCATCGATGATATAGTCTTCGTTGTTGTTCTCAAATCGATAATCGGCGAGATAAAAATTGATACTGTCTTGACTCAAGTCTCCACCTAAAAATTTCTTTACGGTCAATAAAAAGTAATCAGGGTCATCACCGCTAATTCCTCCAAATTTCTTCGAGAATGCATCTCCGTCTCTTATGCTGAGGTAGGCATAGGTGTTGTTGCAAATGTAGAAACCGGAGACAACTTGGGGTTGGGAGTTTCCCACATGTATGATATTCGGACCGAATGAAAAAGAGACTGCATAATTTGTAGACTCATTGAAACCACTGCCAGCATAACTGCTAAATTCATTCGTAAAGCCAGGAGTGGTAGTATCTGTGGTACTCGAAATTGCCCAACCTTGCCATGAATCATAGTTGGCATTGTAGTCATTGGGTAGGCAAATGTCTTCTTCGCAAAACTCGCCGTTGGCATCACTTCCATTAAGGAAACCGCTTATCCCTGTATCGAATGACTCAAAGTCAACAACGCTTTGAGTGTATGTGCTTGTTGAAAGCATGAGAAGCAGGATAATGTACTTATTCATTGTTTGTGGTGTTAAATTCAACGCCAAGGGTTAAGTTGAAGTTTCTTCCAACCATGGGTCGATTTTCTATGATGAAATATTGTTGGTCAAAAATATTATTACAGGAAATCCTTAGAGAATATGAAAGGCTTTTCCACTGATTGAAATATCCCAACGTTATGTTGGTAATAAAATAACTTTCAATGTTTTGGTTAATGCCAGTCGTCGGACCAGTGAACCGATTTCTAAGTTGGGCAGAAAATTGTTTCGATGAAAAGCCCATTACATTCCTAAACTGATGGACCGGCGTATAAATTAACTGGCTGCCCTTTACGGTCTTCGGGAATTCAAGCTCCACCTCATTGGTGGATTTTGTAAATGTATATTGATTTAAAATAGACCATTTCTTTTGATTTATCTTGGCTTTCCATTCTGTACTCAGATCGAAACCTCTGCTCCAAACTTCTGCAATGTTGCTGGCAGACCAAAAATTTTGATCAGGAAGAAATACCCATTGAATCCAGTCATGGATGTATCGATTGAAGATATTTGCCTTCATATCGAAATGGTGAATCTGGTGTTTTTGATCAAAGCCAAGACTGAGTTTTTGACTCCATCCGTTTTCAGGCTTTAGGTTTAGTTGTCCTCCTGGTTGCCAATATCTGTCATTCATTCCCGGCAAACGGAAGTTTCGACTAATCTCAGCTTGATAGTAGAATGATCTTGTTTGACCGCTCCAAATCAGGAAAGGAGACAGTGGTGCAAATTGATCATCAAAAAATTCCTGACGTAATCCGCTTTGAAGTTTAGACTTGTTGAATTCTTTTGCAAAAGTGAGCAGGGACGATGCTCTCCATTCCCGTTGAATATTTTCGTAGAAATCTGATTGCGCAGACAATCGCATTGAATTTAGGCCAAGAATGATGTCGATATCCGAAAACCTCAAACGCCCTTTAACATCTGCGATGATAGATTTAAATTCACTTGGCGACTGTATGCGTTGAATCTGGTCGGAAAAGAGTATTTTCTCTTGTAAATAAGCAAGGCTAGAATGTAAAGTCAGGTTTTTTCGTTTCCGGTTCCATTGAAGAATGGAACGAAGATAGTCATCTTCTTGACTTGCGTTGCTCATAGTTTGAACGAGGGTAGGAGGAATCTCTCGCTCGGCTATTTGCTTCCAAATATGGAGACTGAGATTTGACTGATCATTCACATTCAAAAAGAAACTTTGTATCACTTCCTTTTTTGAAAACTGGGCATGTTGTTGTTCAATGATTTGATCGGTTCCATTTATTTTGATTGGGAAGTTGTTTTTATTTTCTGACAATGACAATTTGGTTTGACTTGCAAATTTCTTTAGCTTAAATTTCAAATCGAGTTGCTCAAAGAATTGACCGTATTGCCCCAGTTGTGTATGCGTTGTAAGAGAATTACCTAGGCGTTTGTCTTTTTTGTTTTCTAAAATGATCATTCCACCTATCGCTCCACTTCCCCAAACAGAACTATTGCCACCTTTTTGAATATGAATATTGTCTACCATCAATGGATTTAATAAAGCCAAATCTGTTTGGCCATGCATCGCATTTGCGATTGGAATACCATTCCATAGCACGAGTGTCTGAGATGCATTTCCTCCGAAGATTGAAGAGGAGGCGATGCTGTTTGAACCATATGATTTGATGAAAATGTTGCTTTGATCAGAAAGTAATTCATCCAAAGAAGAACTTATTGGATTCTGTTTTGAATTGTTGTTCAAATTGAGCGTAAAATAACTGTCGGGATCGAGTATTTTTTGATCTACAATCTCAATCGCTTCTATAGAAATCAAAGTATCTATCTGACCAATGGATAAAAGACAGTTAAAGAAAAGAAAGAAAAGAATGATATATGATTTCCTGGTTGTCATTTTAAAATATAGCACGACAGCCAGGTCACTAGACCGGACACTGTGATGCTACTTTTCCTCCGAAAGTTTTTGCGTCAATTTGAATTTGGCAGGTCTTCTGGCTTGCTCAACTTCATAAAACCTTCCCGCTTCTTTGCAGTGGCATTGATTATGAATATTGCGAGCTTACAGCTGCGGGGACAGCTCCGGATTTACACCGGATTCCCTTTTAAGAGGAGTTTTGATCATGCATTGATTTTATTACTCCTCACCAATATCGACGCAAAGGTAGAAATTCTAAATTCCAATTTTCAAAATGAAGGAAAAACTCGCTTAGGAAGACCAATTTCACATCAGATTTTCTATCTTGAGAACACGAATTACACCCTTTGAATGATAAAGAATTGCAAATACATATATTTGTTAATTGTCCTATGTCTATCTTGTTCAAAACCAGGACAAATCGCATTGGAACAAGTAGATGTCCCCAATATTTATGATGTTGTTTTGATTATGGGTCAATCCAATACCCATCATGGATTGTGGATCGACGAATCTGTCGATATTTATCATCCGGATGTTCTTCAATTGGGACGTTCTGGTTCTAGAGATCTCCAAGTGCTGGCAGCAGAAGAACCCTTGGATCATCATACCAAAAATGATAAAAGAATAGGCTTCTCAAATGTGTTTTCTAATCTGTACGTCGATGAGCTGCTGAGTAAGGACAAAAGATTGTTGCTTATTCCATGTGGATACGCAGGAAGCAGTTTGCATGAAAATAATTGGAATGAAGGTGATGAGCTTTTCGAGGATGCAATACGAAGAACTCATTACGTGTTGGAAAACTTTCCCGGAAGTGAATTGAAATGTGTGCTCTGGCATCAAGGTGAATCAGACGTGCACAATGATGATTACCAGTTGATGTTAGATGAAATGATCGTTAACTTCCGGTCCAGAATAGGGAAGGAGAATTTACTGTTTCTTATGGGAGGAATGGTGCCACAGTGGGTTGAGACGAGTGAAAAGGCGCAAAGAATTCAAGAAATTATACTACATACACCTTCAAGAATTTCGCATACAGGTTACGTTAGTCCCACCTTCCCTTTTGTTATAGAAGCGGATGAATTCGACGTTATACACTTCAATGCAAAAGGACAGCGCGAATTGGGCAAAAGGTACTTTGATAAGTATAAAGAAATGAAAGATTGATTCACGGCCTAAGATTTTGGCAGGTTTGAGAACTATTTTTTAATCGTTATTGTTAACAAACCAGTAATAGCAACAGTCTGAGCCCAATTATTTCCTTCATCACTTTGGCATTGTTTGGGAAATCGTATATTCGTG
>JAHDDD010000042.1 GCA_020629535.1 Saprospiraceae bacterium | reverse complement strand
CACAAGAAGAAGCATTGGCTAAATAGTAATATGTTCAGACAAAGAAGTTTCGTTTTTCAAAAATCATTAAGGGACATATATCTTAATGACCCTTCATGCCTTCATGTTAAAAAAAGGATAAGCTATTTGATTTAGAAATTATTGCCAACAAAAAAAGGAGACTAGCACTTCGACCAATCTCCTTTTCAATTATATTTCTTCTATATCTTATTCCAATTTAAATCTAAAGGTCAATCCGGTCTGGAAATTCCAATTACGGAACTGGTTTGTAGCATAAGGATCAGTAGATCGATAACTTACGAAAGCCCTCATTGAAAAGTTCTTGTTCACCTCATATTCAAATGATGGTATCATATTTATGGTACGTGTACCACGAACAGGTCTTGCTTCAACTTGAGTTTCTTCGTGAAGATAGGTCACATCATCTCTCCATGAAATATCGAAGGCAAAGATTAAATCATTCCCTTTGTTTTTGTTGACACCTCTTCTACCTTTCTTGCCATCTTCATCGTCATCTTTCTTTTCATCCTCTTCATCTTGATTCAATTTATCCAGTACACCGGAGATACTGTTTTTATCTCTTTCAGTAGTCGTACGTCTTCTTGATTTTTTCTTTTTGTTCTTGAAGAGTACAACATTCTTAAAAGTATAACCGGCTCCAACTTCAATACCTGTCGATCTCACTTCCATCAATGTCGCACCGTTGATACCGGCGGTCAAATCAAGATCTCTTGATTTTCTATATTCAATATCAAACAACAGATCGGATTTTGTCTTCATGGTAAATCCAATCAATGGAGAAAACTGTTCGGATATCGTCACAGAAGGAATATCCAATCTGGAGTAATAGTTACCCGTTTTATTATTGGTCAATTCGTATGGATTCTGCGCATTGTACAACGGATCTGTTCTAAATTGTGCGACTCTCAAGCTAGAACTATAACCATGCTCAATGGTGAAGCTAGAGAATATCTCTTTGAACCTTGGAATCTTGGTCAACCCATCATACCTCAATTTCCAATTTGGTTTTGGTATGTAGGCGAAGTTTCTCACTGTTTCTTCAATATCCAAGGTTACCTGATTAGGATCAATATCAGTATATGCCGAAAGGAACGCTGGGATCATAACAGTGGTACTTGTCTTCAAATATCCCTCTTTGAAAAATTCGTTGTTGTCAAGAACATCGGTGGCTTCTGCACTATTAGGTAATCGTTGTGAAATCGTTGACCGATTTCCAAGGAACTTTCTGAACAGTGCATTATGATCACTTTCGAAAATGGTGGCCAGATTCAAATAACTCACTTCGAATGATCCCATATCATTCAATGCAAATTGCTGGAATTCAACTGCATTTAGATTCTTGTTCTTGAATTCTTCCGTATGTCGTTTATCATAGGTCTTGCTAAAGTCGACGTCCAATTTTACATACTTCCACGGTTCAAAATTGATGGTGGCATCAAAGGTTTGCCGCGTATTTTGTTCCACTTGTTGATTGAACTCAGGACTTGGATTGATCCATCCTTTATTCGCTGAACTCATTAGGAAATTACCAGGATCAGTAACATCAAGATTTGGTTGAAGTCCTGTGACAAATTGCCATCCTGGAGCAGTCCAACCTTCTGTCAACCCAAACAACTCAGGCGTAAGCATGAATCCTGGAACCAATGTTCGAAGGTCTTCTCTATAATTTAACTTGATGGTTCTCAATGATAACAATGGTCTTACCAATAACTTCTCTACAGTAGAAATCTCACGTTCTTTTTTGGTCTTCTTTCTTCCTTCTTCAGCACCTTCTTTTCCCGCATCCTTACCAGCTTCAGTTCTGGTATTTGTTCGGCTTCGTCTTGAAGATGATTTTTTGCCACCCTGCAGACGCTTGAAATATGGTACCTTATCATAGAGCTTATCAAATTTCATTGTAGCATTGAGACTCCGTTCCTGTCCATTTTGTAAAATGGCTCCGGGCGGAGTACCTGCATCATCTATAGTAATCAATGGTCCAGCGATCCAACTATAATTTCCTTTATAGACTGCCTTGGCACTAATCCAATCAAGTACCCGAATGTTTTTCGTAGGCAAATCAAAAGTCAAATTAAATTGTTGAGTATACCTTGTGTTTCTACCACCTCCTCTAAGATTATCCATCCAATAATCCTTCACATACTGCTCACCGGTAACATCGGCTGTTTTATTTACTCCTCTTTCATCGACCCAATCACGTTCAGAAGGAACTTCTTTGATTCCTACTTGTCTGAGCTCATCGATAATCGATGTATTTTCAGCTGTGAAATTTAATTTCAGGCTTCTCATTAAATCCCACTTCAGATTGTATCGCCTTCTCCAATCAAACAAACGGTCATCAAATTCAAAGACCGGAGTCGTTGGCAATCTGAATCTTCTGATGGCAATGTATCGATTGATGTCTGTGCTGAATGAGAAAGAATTCGGGACCGGATTGAAATTTATTTCTTTAATTACTTTTAAATATGGAGCCTTGACAATCTTTTGGAAAGGTTTGAATCCTTTAAACTTTGATTGATAATTATAGTCTAAAGCAGCACGATAATCCTTGGTGTTGTCAATTTCCAGAAATGGATCACGATGGTCTGTTTCTGTGTAAGAATAACTGACACTAAAATTGGAAATATCCCAAGGCATTGGTTTCCTTTCTTTCTTTTTCTTTCCATCTTTCCCGTCTTTTCCATCACCGGCACCACCAGGTATATCTCTGCCAAGAGCATCTTTGCCGCCTGGTCTACCAAGATCTCCTAAAGTACCTCTTCCTCCCGGACTACTTCCAGGATCTGTTCCTCGTCCTCCTGCTCCACGGTTGTTTCCTCCTCGAGACCTTTCTTTTCTTACATTGGTGAAATTGATTGTCTTAATGGTGGTTACATCTTGAGATCGTTCACGAATTTCCTGTAAGGTATCTTGAGGTTCGTTGTTTTCTTGTGCAATTTCCAATACCTCATCCACCGTAAGGTCAAGTGCATATTGATCATATTGTGGATTTATAATTTGCTTTGCATACTGTGCATAGAATGGAATATTGAGACCCCAATTGGAAGGGAAGAACTTTCCGAGTTGAAGATTTGTGGCTACATCATATTCAATGATTTCATCCAATTGCCTTTCGGCCAATTTTTGGTCTAGTGATCCCCATCCAACACTACTGTAATTTCCACTCACGGTTACATTTCCAAGATCTGCCAGTTGGATATCCAATCTACCCAGACCGGCAACACCACCGTTTTCTTTAAATCCAGTCGCACGCAATTCATTGATCCAAACTTCACCATTAACTATATCTAGCGTGGTTTCATCATCATCAATGAGATGACGTACTCCAACTTGAATTCCTTTTACAAATCCGAGTGTTGGGTTTCCAATAACATAAATTTTATGCCCGTCTGGTAATGGATCTTCTGGCAACAATTCTGAAACTTGATCATCAGGCTGTGGGTAACGTCTTGTCACAACACCACCTGTCGAATTTCGTAACTTCTTGAGTTCGGTCCATTGTTTTAGAGCAAGGTCCATGAAGTTTTCCGGTCGCCATACCTGAAGTGCGTCTGTATACGTTTGATCCTCTTCATCAGACATGATGAGTGGGATTTCATATTCGTAATAGTTGTTCACAAAATCTTTACCTACCCGAACGTAGAGAGCAAGATCTTTATCTTTTATTTGTTCTTCTCCAAACATCTCTTCAGCATGGACAAAAAGTTGCAACCTTTCAAAAAATCGCAGATCCAGTTCTGTCAATTTCATTATTGACACATCACAACCTTCTTTGAAATTCTTGAAGTTTAGAGACATGGATTTCTCATCCTGCAAAACATTGGCAAAAGTATTGGCCAATAGTTCTCGTTGAATACCTGGAGGGATTTGGTAATTGAATGGAAGTTTACTTCTGTTTTCTTCCAATCCGACTGCATCGACCGAGAACAAAAGTGAATCTTTCGGAACACTACCATCAACGCCGTCTGTACAAATCGGTTCTTGCTTTCTCCATTGATTTCTCACCATTTCAAATTCAGCCATTCTGAAGGTTTTGGCTTTTTCGAATCCCTGTACGATCATCCTCATAAATTGGATTGATCTGAATCCTGAAATACCATTGATCGGTTGACCAGAAGTAAGTGGAATTCTAAATCGATACCACTTTTCTTCTTCACCATTGAATGGATTTTCAATAGCTCTACTTTCTGTGATGAAACTGGTTGAATCCAAATCGACCTCACCATTTGCATTTCTAAGTGAGATCTCATACTTGTAATATCTTTCTGACTGATCCAAAGATTTATTGTTGTTCAAATCTTCAGCATCTGGTAATGGATTACCTCTTACTCTGGCGGTAGTACCAGATGGAGCATTGCCCTGAGGGTTGTTCCACCTTTTGTATCTTATTGGAAGAATCTCTCCTTCGAAGGATGGATCATCATAGAAAATGAAGTTGTCATTTGCCGGATCTTCATTGACAGATGTTCCTGCAGAATTTGCTTCTGCATCTGCAATAAAGTCTGCAAAAGCAATTCTTTCTCTTTCATCTGTCATGCCATCAAAACCAAGATCTTGGTCAGGAATATTCTCCTGAGCAAAACCATTGTTTACAGGAATGTCAAGTGGCACATCTGCTAAGCCGGTGTATCTTACGGGCGTTTCATTATCCGCAACGGGTATTGCATTTTCAAAAAACTGAAGATTGTCTTTCATCACATCTTCCGAGACACTACCCAAGTGAAAGATAAGTTTTCCTTCCTCACCATTGACTTGTTCGATGCCATCTTCTCTATCCATAAATGGATTCAACATCCAGAAATCAATAAACTCGTAATTGGTAGCTTCGAAGTCATTGTTTATCATATATCTGGTGATACCTGCCCATCTTGATTCAGGTTCATTCAGAACAATTCTTCTTTGATTTTCATCGTAGGTCCAACCTGCCGAATTATCAGTACCAATACTTCTATCAAAATTGTAAGGACCTCTTTCATCAGGATAAAAAGCAAGATCGAAGGTGTACAAATTTGGTAATTGACCTTGTGGAATTTGTCTGTTAAACAATTCTCTTTGATTGATCTCTCTAGAGTAAGAATGCTGTGCACCACCTTGTACTGTTCGGTCAATGACATACCAATTTAACAAGGCACGATTGGCATTTGAATTTAAAGTGTCTTGAGATTCGGGCCATTCGTCAGGTACACTTGCGAGTGACCAACGGTTTGTTTGTGTACCCAGTGGCAATCCACTAACAGCACCTTCAAAATCATCGAGATTCACAACTCCTCCCCGGTCATCGGATAGGTTTACCACCTTGTTGTGGCCAGGTTTTAGAGCAGCTACTTCAGCGGTGAACAAAACGTTCGAAGGTTCTTTGGTACTATAGAATGGCAGCTTATCAACAGCTTTGGTGATCCACGGAACTTCCTTGCTGAAGTCAAAGTCGAGACCAAAGATTCTGTTGTTGATGGGGTCATCCCCAATGTTTACTTTTTGAGTGAAGGGTCGTTCGAAAAGCCGCAGATAGGTGGCACCAATATTGGCGTGATCGCCCAGGGCATAGTCTGCCCTCAGACCCATCATGGATTTTTGTTGGAATGAGAAAACCGAATTGTCTTCATAGCTGATGTCTAGCGGAACCCCTTGTTGTAAATATTGTTCGTTGAGAATCCGCAATCGACCGGAACCATAATCTACTTCATAGTCCTGTCCTTCTACGAGCAATTGACTACCAGCCCGAACCCGTAATGAGCCAGGTGGTAAATTCCATGCACCCAATGCTATTTCAGATGAAACGGAAGAGCTGTATTCTCCCCGCATCACGAATTTATTTTTCTCTAAAAAGTTCCTCGCTTTAAACAAGGTTGAATCGTACAATTCTTGATACTTATAAAAATCAGCAACAGATGGATCATCGCTCAACAACGAATCGAGTGAGCTACCGAATGGTTCAAGGACCGGAAAAATAATACTACCGTTTCTTGGAATAACAGTAATACCCGGAACAAAGTCGAAAATTCCATCGGGCTGTGGATCATCTTGCGCATTGAGCCTATCTAGATTAAATATATTTAGCAGTGGAATCCGATCAATGGTTTCTTCAGGCAAGAATTTTTTCAAAGATCCGTCACCTTGATCATCTTCATAAAAGATATCAAATTTAAAATCTTGCTGTGTAAGGTTACTGGTCCGTAAGGCGTATACGTTCTTCATCATTAAGTCCCAAGTCGGATGACTTACATTTTGACTAGAACTTTTCAACATTTTTATGTAAATCACAGATTCAGATTCTACTTCTCCATCATCATTGACATCTGAAACCACAGACTCTTCTGATAATTCTCCTACTCTGTAAAGTGTATCACAATTTAATGTATAGTAGTAATCGTAAGCTACACCCAAGACTTGGTTAGGCTTCAAACGAATATTCAATGAAATAAATCCCAATTCGGGATTGAACGTATACTCACTAGGGGACAAAAGTCTTCCGCGGAATATTTCAAAATCTCTTGTTTGTTCGAGATCGTAATTTGATCGCAAAACGGTAGCAGTGTTTTCAATTCTCTGAGCCATCGGATCGGTTTCCAAGCCTTTCTCAAAGTACAATTTGTTGCCTCTGTTGTCAGGAAGTATGTTTCCATCTCTGTCGAGCAAAATGCTTGGGAATGGATCGACCGGTGCAACATTGTCATTGTTCTTTGAAGAGAGTTTGGTTGTATCTGCTTCAGCCAAATCTGAAATCGCACAGATCATTGTACTGTTTTCTTGGAATTCCGGTCTGTCATTTGAAATCCAAACTTGCAGACGATTGATTCGGAATGCGGTGTTCAGATATGGAAGGTCTTCAAGCGTCTCTTCGTATTTTTCTCGATGGTAATGTGAGATGAAGAAGTGTCTGTTTTCATCGTATTGATCAGGTCTGATTTCAAATTCCTGGACCTGTGCTCCATTTTGAATTTGAAGGTTTTCTTGTCTCGATCTTTGTTGAGATGCAAGTGCTGTCAATCGCAGGTGACCAAATTGTAGTTCGGTCTTCAGACCCATCAAACTTTGAGCTCCTTGAATCAATGAACTTCGTAAAGGAAGGCTAACATTACCAGCTTCTACTTTTTTGATGATGTCATCTTCATTGAATTGCTCGGAATCATATTCGAGTTTTATCTTTTGATCAAAGTCAAATGTCGCTTGCGTATTGTAGTTGAAACCAATGTTCATTTTGTTTCCAATTCCACCATCGACATTCATTTGAATCACGGGCTCGAATTGAAGAAAGTATGGACGACCTTGGAGGTCAGCAAAGATATTTGGGTTTCCATTGAACTGATATTCAAAAGGGATGACGGTCACGTCAATGCTTCCTTGCGGTTTGATGGTTACATCCGAACCACCGAAAAGCCGGTCAACGATGTCGTCTTTGATATCAATTTTGGAAATAGGATCAAGAATCCCACTTTTACTCTTATAAGCATCTCCAATACCTGACAATTGATTGAAATAATTTGATTGTTCGTTCTTTCTGCTCCATTCCAAATATTCAGAGAATGTTAAAGTGACCGGAGTGCGGTAATATTCTTCACCAATTTTTTCGTAAACAACATATCCATTGCTTTCAGGATCGTATTCTACGACCTGTTCAACATTTGAGGGCTGTATATCGAAGGGATTATCGTTTGGATCAGTCAAAAAATCACCATATGTCTCCGTGACAGGAATGGTGTCTGATTCGATACCTGAGAAATCCAGTGAAAGCTCATCATTCGGGCCGCTGGTAAAGGCAAAAATCTGACCCGTCAAAATCGCACAAAGTCCTATAAACAGTAGCTTCTTATTAAAATTCATCGTTCCTTCCAGAATACTGATTTAACTTAGGTTACATTAAAGAAATAGCAATACGAGTAATAACGGTTTTTGGGCGGAAATGAGTATGTATTATGACAATTGTTTTAATACTTCTTTTATCAGTTCTTCAACCTTCAAATTGCCCTGCGTATTGCTCATGATCGAATCGATTTTCTGAGAAACTTGCTTTTTGTTGTATCCTAAGACAACAAGGGCAGAAATGGCTTCTGATTTAAGTGTATTATCTGATTGATTATCAAGGATTTGTGCAGCATTTTCGGCTTGGCCTAAACCTAGTTTGGCCACCTTATCTTTGAGGTCTAAAATTACTCTTTTTGCAGTTTTTGGACCTATACCTTTCACTTTGTTAAAGGCTGCGACATTTTCATGTAATATCGCGTTCGCTACTTGCTGTGCGGTCATAGAAGACAATACCACTCTAGCAGTGTTCGGTCCAATGCCTGAAACACTTAAGAGATGGGTAAACATCTCTTTTTCCTGAGAAGTCGAAAAACCATACAAACTCAATACATCTTCTTTGACATGCAGATAGGTGAAAAGCTTCATCTTCTCTGCATTTTCTAGCTCACTGAATGTATTCAAGCTGATATTTAGAAAATATCCCACACCATGCACATCCAAGTGTACATGTGTCGGAGATTTATGGGTAATATTACCTTCAATATAAGCGTACATGCTTCAAAAATTAAGGGCAAATGTACAAAGTTTTATGTGATAAACATTTAAAATATTTATAATATGTTAATAATTGAAAATCAATGCAAAATCTTTGCTCTTTGACAACGAGTATTTCCGTCATCTTCATCAAAGAACTCCTATCAGTCTAAAAATGACCATGACATATTTATTTTTGACAAAAAATACGAATGCACAACATTCTAATTCTTGGAAGTGGAGGAAGAGAGCATTGCTTGACCTGGAAAATCACCCAATCAGAACAAGCCAACAAAATATTTGTGGCACCAGGAAATGGCGGAACCTTGGAACTGGCCCAAAATGTTGAGCTCAAACTCAATGATTTTAAGAGCATCGCCAACTTTTCTATAGAAAATCAAATTTCCCTCATTATCGTTGGACCGGAGCAACCATTGGTTGATGGGATCGTCGACTATTTTGAAAAGAACCATGCTGATATTATGGTTTTTGGTCCTCATGCACAGGCGGCCCAATTAGAAGGATCAAAAGATTTTGCCAATGAATTTCTTCAAAGGCATAGTATCCCTACTGCAGCTCATAAGACTTTCACACTGCAGAATATAGAACGAGGAAAGCAATACATTTCAGAGAAATCCGGTCCATATGTTTTGAAAGCAGATGGTCTTGCTGCGGGCAAGGGTGTCCTGATCATTGATGATCAGGAAGTAGCTAAAAAATCACTGGAGGAAATGTTGGAAGGTAAGTTTGGAGCGGCTTCCGAGAAAGTGATCATCGAAGATTTCCTCGATGGCATCGAATTTTCAGTTTTTGTGATTACGGATGGCAAAGATTACTTTTTACTCCCAGAAGCAAAAGATTACAAAAGAATTGGAGAGAACGATACCGGCTTAAATACCGGAGGTATGGGCGCCATTTCTCCAGTCCCGTTTGTTGACGAAATAATGATGAAAAAGGTCCATGACCGAATCATCAAACCCACAATCAATGGTTTGCACAAAGACCAGATTCCATATAGAGGATTTATTTTCTTTGGTCTCATCAATGTTAACGGAGACCCGTATGTGATCGAGTACAATTGCAGGATGGGCGACCCCGAAACGGAAGTTGTTTTGCCAAGAGTGGAGAATGATCTACTTCAAACCATTCTTGCAAGTTTCAATGGCAAATTATCAATGATTGAATCAAAGGTAAGCCAAGAAACTGCGGCTACAGTTATGCTCGTATCAGGAGGATATCCGGAGTCATATGAAAAGGGGAAGACGATCACTTTTCCCCCTTCTACCGACGAAACAATTGTGTTTCAAGCAGGCACAAAAAAGACAGAGAAGGGTTTGGTTACAAATGGCGGAAGAGTTATGGCATTGACCTCATTTGGAAAGGATAAAAATGAAGCTGTTCGAAAGTCTCTCGATCTGGCAAAAAATATTCGATTTGAGAAGAAGTATTTTCGTACCGACATTGGTTTTGATCTCTGATCAATGAATTTTACAAGCCATGATATCAACAATATTCTTGGGTCTCCCATTGATGATAAGTTACTGAAAAACAGTAAGATATCCGAGCTATACATAGATTCTCGCAAGATCAACAATGGCCCTTCTTCGATATTTGTAGCGTTGACCGGAAACAAAACAGATGGGCACTTATTTGTGTCAGACGCATACGGACGTGGAGTTAGAAATTTTATTGTTGAAAAGAAGCCAGTGGAGCCTCTTGATGATGCAAATATTTACCTTGTAACGGACGCTGTATACGCCCTTCAAGAAGTTGCCAAAATTCATCGAGAAAAATACAATCCTGAAGTAATCGCTATTACAGGAAGCAATGGTAAAACTACTGTCAAAGAATGGCTTGCTCAATGCCTCTCTGAAAAGTATAATGTTATCAAAAGTCCGGGCAGTTACAATTCACAAATTGGGGTTGCACTTTCCCTTTTGATGATCAAACCTGAGCACGAAATTGCCATCATCGAAGCGGGTATTTCTAAAGCGAATGAGATGGACCGACTTGAAACCCTCATTCAGCCGAAGATAGGTGTGATGACCAATCTTGGTGATGCCCATCAAGGTGGATTTCAAAATGAAGTCCGCAAACTTGAAGAGAAAGCCAAGCTATTTAAAAACTGCAAACAATTGGTTTGGCCTTCTGAGTTGGAGCTTCCCCAGAATATCAATAAGCAAACAGAAATCATCGAAAGATTCAAACAAGAGGAGGTATCAGAACTATTGCCCGAAAGAGTGAAAGGACATATCCATTTGGAAAATCTTTTGACCACCATCACTGTTATCAATCTTTTTGAATTCACAAGACCGGAAATAAAGCAATGCATTTCTACGCTTCCACAAATTCCGATGAGAATGAATATTCGGGATGGAATCAACGGATGTATGATCATTGATGATAGTTATACTTTTGATCTTCAGGCTTTGCAACTTGCGATCCACCAACTGTTTGAGCATAAGAATTACAAAAAGAAGACGATTATATTAAGCGATTTTGATGAACAGAATGTATCGGTTGATCAATACAATAATCTCAGTAGCCAGCTAAACCAGTTAGACTTGCACAAGTTGATTTTAGTAGGAGAGGATCTACTTAAAAAGTTAAGCTTGGATGACAATATAAAAATTGATTCATATATAGATATAAAAGACTTTATCCAACGATCGATTTTAAGCGGGTTTCAAGATGAGGCCATTTTGATAAAGGGTGCAAGACGATTTTCACTTGAAAGAATTTCACGAATTCTTACTGCGCGAAAAAACAACACGGTCATTGAAATCAATCTCGAAGCACTAAGAAATAATATTGCCTTTTATCGAAAATCAATTGATCCTTCATGTGGTTTGATGGCAGTTGTGAAAGCATCGGCATACGGTACTGGCTCAAAGCAATTGATCAATATCTACGAACAAGAACCCATTGATTGTATAGCAGTGGCCATACTTGATGAAGCCATTGAAATGCGAAAATTAGGTTTAAAGAAGCCAATCTTAGTCTTCAATCCACCCACTGATTTTGAATTGATTGAACAGAATGACATTGAGATCGAATTGTCGAATTTCAGTTATCTCAAAAGTTTAATCCATTATAAAAAACATCATTCAAATTTTTCGCCGAAGATTCACTTGAAATTAGATACTGGCATGCATCGCCTTGGTTTTATGGAATCTGAGCTTGATGAATTACTCCATCTCATCAAGGAATCCGGCCTTAAAGTTCATGCTTTATTCAGTCACCTTGTGGCTGGAGAAGAGTCTGATCATGATTCATTCACCAAGAATCAATTACAAGTTTTTGATCTGATGTATGATAAGATTTGCAATTATCTTGTAGTGAAACCCAAGCGACACATACTTAATACCGGTGGCAGTTTACGGTTTAGTGAATATCAATATGATTATGTACGCTTGGGACTTGGTATGTATGGCATTGATCCTTCCGGTCATTTTCAAACTGAGTTGGAAAAAGTACATTCATTTAAATCGAGGGTCATTCAGATAAAGGAAGTTCCGAAAGGTTCAACGATAGGATATGGCAATGACTTTACAATACAAGAGAACAAAAAAATCGCCATTGTAGGAATCGGTTATGCTGATGGATTGCCACGAATTTTGAGTAACGGAAAATTTTCATTCGCCTTTGGGCCGGAAAGATTGCCTATTATTGGAAATGTTTGTATGGATTTGACAATGGTCGATATATCGCACGTTCCAGAGATTGAAGAAGGTGATGAGCTTGTTGTATTTGACCATGAACACAGCATTGAAAATATGGCGAAAGCCGCAGAGACCATCCCATATGAGATTCTGACACGAGTCGCCCCGAGAGTTAAAAGGTTATACATCCAATAAATGATCACGTCCATTCGTTGGATTTTTTTATTTTTGCCGTCCTAAATTGACCATTCTTTTAGATAGAAAAATGATAAAAATGATAAGAAGACTCGCCAGCCTGGTTGCTTTTTCATTGGTATTTCTGGGTACAGCCTTTTCACAAGATGATCCGGTGTTGTTTTCAGTTGACGGAAAAGATGTAAATCTTTCAGAATTCAACTATATATATAATAAGAACAATGGTGACAAAGCCGATTATTCAAAAGCCAGTCTTGATGAATATTTGGACCTCTACACCAAGTTCAAATTGAAAGTAGCCAAGGCCAGAGAAATGGGTCTGGATACAGTACCAAGGCTTCAAGCAGAATTGGCAGGATACAGAAAGCAATTAGCAAGTAGTTATCTTGTCGATAAAGAAGTTTCAGAAAAGTTGATTGATGAAGTGGTAGAAAGAATGAAAACTGATGTTCAAGTCAGTCATATATTTTTCTCTAATCCACCCAATGCTTCTCCACAAAAAATGAAAGATTCAAAGGAGAGGGCAAGTAACGTATACACCCAACTTCAGCAAGGACAGGATTACGAAAAATTTGCACAAAAATTTTCTGACGATAAAAGAACGGCTCTCAAAGGTGGAATGCTCGGATACTACGTGGCAATGTTACCGAAAGGCTTCTATGAATTTGAAAATGCCATGTATGAAACATCGGTCGGAGAAATTTCTAAGCCAATCCAATCAAAACTGGGATATCATATTATAAAAGTACATGACAAGAGACCTGCCAGACCGGAAATGGAAGTTTCTCATATTCTGATCTTGAAACAAAAAGATAAAATTCCTGTGAAGAATGCGAAGATGAGGGTTGATTCATTGTATCAGGAATTAAATAATGGTCAGGACTTTGGGAAATTAGCAAGCTTGTATTCAGAAGATAAAAACACTTCTAACAAAGCCGGCTATCTCGGATTCTTCAGGATCAATCAATACGATATTGCCTTTGAAAATGCAGCCCATGCATTGACAAAAGATAACGAATACACTCAACCCGTTGAAACCGAACTGGGTTATCATATCATCAAAAGACATTCAGTAAAGGACAATACAGACGAATCGAAATTGAGAAGAAAAGTTCAAGCTGCTATTTCTGATGACGATAGATTTGATATCGCAAAAAAAGAATTGATCGAAAAGATCAAAACCGAAACAGGATTTAAAGGAAACAAAACCGCCCTTGCCCAATTTACCGGAATGCTTGATGATGAATTTTATTCGTACAAATGGGTCGTGCCTGAAAATGTGCCAGAAGTCGAACTTATCAAGATTGATGATGAAACTTCTTACTCTTTGCTCAATTTCGCAGAATACTGCAAAAGTGATACAAGAACTAGATTGAGATTCAACAAACAAGCGCCACTAGATGAATCATTACAAACTTTGTACGACAAGTTCAGCGATGAAAAAGTATTAGAATTTGAGGAATCAAATTTGCCAAACAAGTATCCTGAGTTCAAAGCATTGATGAGAGAGTATGAAGAAGGAATCCTGCTCTTTGAAGCCACCAAAATGGAAGTGTGGGACAAAGCAAGTCAAGATTCAGTTGGTCTTCAATCATTCTTCGATAGAAATCAAGCGAACTATAAGTGGAATGAAAGATTGGTAGTTGATGAATATGTTATAAACAATGTTGACAAGAAGAAATTGAAAGCCATTCAGAAAAAAGTGAAGAAATCTGATGGTGAAGCTATCTTGAAAGCATTCAATGGAAATGGTGAAAAACCAACAGTATCTTTTGAGCAAAAAACCATTGAAAAAGGAACAGAAAGCGCCTCGAAATATAAATGGGTAGCAGGATCTATTTCTGATGCAAAAGATTTGGGAGAAGGAAATTACTCGTTCTATAAGGTGAGAGAAATTATGCCTGTCAAGCAGAAATCATTGAAAGAAGCAAGAGGATATATCATTGCTGATTATCAAGACGAACTTGAAAAGGCATGGATTGAAGGATTGAGAAAGAAATTCAAAGTGAAAGTCAATGACAAAGTATTCAATTCATTGATCAAATAATGGCTTCCCATTGAAGAAGCTTTTCATCATACTTGGCGTAATCTTCATTTTTGCTTGCGAACAAAGCGAAGATGAAAGCAACAAAACCTTGTTGGTGAAGGTTGGCAATGAAAAACTTTTCCTTGAAGACTTCGATGAAATGATTCCATATGGTGCTTCAAAAAATGATAGTACCGAAATTGTAAATCATCATATTGATAAGTGGATCAAAGAAACACTATTCAGACGCGAAGCTTCAAAACAATCTGATAATGACCAGATAAATGAGATGGTTGAGATTTACAGAAATTCATTGTTGGTACATGATTACGAAAATCGAATACTCGAAGAAAATCTGGACTCATTGATTTCAAAAGAGGAATTGCAAAGTACCTATCTTGAACATAAAGAAGATTTTATTTTGTCTGAACCAGCTTACCTCATTTTTTATGTAGAAGCTGCAAGAGAAGATGGCAATGAATTTTCTGATATGTGGAAAGAAAAAGAGTGGGAGACCATTGATTCGCTTTGTAAATTGAAAACTTATAAGCATTTCATCAAAGATAGTATTTGGATGACTCCAGCCCAGGCTGATAAATATCTTGATGAAGATATCATCGCGAAGGTAGAATTTGAAAGAGGTTATTATAGTTTTAATCGAATCGGCGACATTCAGTTTTTCTTTCAGGTGAGAGATATTATGAAACCTGGAAAACAAGCACCATTGAGCGTGGTCGATGAAAGGGTGAGAAAACTGATTTTACATAAACGCGCAAGAACATTGTTGGAAAAAGAAAAAACTGATCTCTATCAGGAGGCTATTTCTGGCAATTCTATCGTTAAGTATTCTGAAAACTCCGAATAATTGAATTATGAAGAAAATTACAGCCATCATATTATTCAGCACTTTGGCCATCATGACATTCGCACAAGATAAACTTGTGATAGACAAAGTCATTGCTAAAGTGGGCGGTGAAACCATCCTTCTTTCTGATGTTGAATCTCAATATGCTTTCGCTCAGGCACAAGCACCTTCGACCGAAGATTCGGGGTTTATTAAATGTCAGATTTTGGAAGCATTGATTGGTCAGAAAATGATCATTCATCAAGCAAGATTGGACAGTATTATCGTAGCAGAAGATGAAGTAGAAGCACAGCTTGATTTTAGAATATCAAATGTACTTCGTCAAATGAATGGCGATGAAGCATTCTTCGAAGAATACTATGGAATGACGGTCGATGATATGCGAGACAACCTCAGAGAAGAACTCGAACAACAATTGTTGGCTGAAAAAATGCAAATGGAATTGATCAATGATGTAAATATTACACCAAGGGAAGTGGTGGAATTTTACAACTCAATTCCTCAAGACAGTCTTCCCTATCTCAATGCTGAAGTGGAAATTGGTGAGATCGTTGCCAAGCCCGAAGTCAATGAAATTGAAAGACTCAAAGCACTCCAAAAAATTCTGGAGATCAGAAAAGATATCATCGACGAAAAAGAAACTTTCGCTGAGCTCGCACAAAAATATTCTGATGATCCCGGCTCAGGTGCTCAAGGTGGAGAACTAGGGTTTGCATCGAGAGGAACATACGTTCCGGAATTTGAAGGGGCAGCTTACAATTTGGAGCAAGATGAAATTTCTGAACCTGTTGAAACCAAGTTCGGATTTCATATCATCCAAATGCAAGAAAGAAGAGGAAATAAATTAAAACTTAGACACATCCTCATCAAACCCAATATCACATTTGAAGATATGGAAAAAGCAGAAGCCAAACTCGATTCTGTAAAAGTACTCATCGACAATGACGAGATCGAATGGTCTAAGGCAGTAGAAAAATTTTCATTAGAAGATGCTCAGAGTTATAATTTGGGTGGAAGATTACAAAACCCAAATACTGGAAAGACATTTTTCCAGACAAGCGAACTCCCTCCAGAAATTTACTTTGCCATCGAAGAAATGGAAGTAGGAGATCTTTCTGATCCACTAGAGTACACATCACCTACAGGTGAAACAGAGTACAGAATCATCCAGCTTCAGGCCAGAACAAAGCCACATCAGGTTTCGTTAGAACAAGATTATTCGAAGATTCAAGAATTGGCCAAGGAGAGCAAAAAGAACATGTATTTCCTCCAATGGGTGAATGAAAAACTTGGAGAGACATATATTAATATAGATAGCAGCTATCTAAGTTGTCCCAATTTGGAAGATGTGGGAAGTTAAGTTGATCAATTGAACAACATTCTAGGAGGAATTTCCGTATTATAGAATTGCCCGTTAGTAATAATTTTGGAGTTCTTCAGGAGAAAGCAGGCAACTGTCTGAAGAGCGTATGCGACGAGTACTTCGACAACTCATTATAAATTACTAATTACTCATTACAAATTCTCATCGCCAATTAATCTTTCCTCTTTGATCCAAACAGATAGACGACCGATCCAATCAATCTTGAGTTGGTATCCACAAAGCCTAGTTGGTTAAGTTGCTCGAGTGTGCCAACATCGACGTTTCTAAAATTCTTTTCGTAACGGACATCTACACCTACTCGTCCGATCATCAATGCTGCACCGATTTGAGCACCATAATGTACCTTGTCTATATTGTCATCATAATTCCCGTAGTCAACAACATCTCTATAATCCGAGAAGCGTATATGGGCAACCGGACCGGCGAACAAATGTAAAGGCAGTATCTTGATACCCACCATGACGGGAACATCAAAATTCAAATTTGTACTTTCTACAACTGGAGTTTCTGGGTTGTCGACCACATATCTGCTTGTAACATTATTGAGAACGACAGCGGGCTCGACATACAGTCCAAGAAGTTTGGCACGTACTTTAAGACCTACATGAAAGCCATAACTCGCGTCGCGGATTCCTGCTTTCGTAGTCTCAAAATCTGTAAGTGGTAAATTATATGAATGCAATCCAGCCATCACCCCAGCTTTCACCTGGGCATGAACACCTTGATTAAGCAAAAGAACGACAACAAAGCAGAGAAACTGAAAGGACCTTTTCATTCCTATAATATTAATAAAGCTATGGGCCAAGATTAGCCTGACAGTGTATAGTTCCAGAAAAATTGAAAAAGTAAATGGCGTGGTTCGAGAATGTATGGTTTTAGAACGCAAA
>JAHDDD010000041.1 GCA_020629535.1 Saprospiraceae bacterium | reverse complement strand
GAGGTCATTGTAAGTATAGTCTGCAAACAATGGTATGCTGAAGATAGTCTCAGAAGACATAGAATCCAGATATCTGGATTTTGCCTGTTTTTTTACTATATAAGCCTGCTCTTCTCCAACCGCAGCGGCCTTCATTTCTGCATATTCAGTCGCCTCTTTCTCTACCCTTCTTGTAGGGAATGTATAAAAGATCTGGAGTAGACTAACTAGTACCAGTAGTATGATAAATAATCTTATCAGTCCTTTTCCTTGCATAATAGCAATGTATTTTAAGGTGTAATTTTTCGAAAAACTCCGCAAATATAGAGGTTTCCCTGAGATAATAATAATGTTTTACTGCCGTGTGATTGGCAGATTTGACATAGACAATTTTTGGGGCAAAATGTCTCCTTTTTCAGGGAATGAATCTTCATTACAATTGCGGTTGCAGATCCTTGAATAATGTGGAAGTAACGGAGAATAGGCACCAAGGTTTCCTTGTATTCGTAAATTTCGACGATCAATGATTCCTCAAAAGGGATTGGTCTTCACCTAAATTTGCCATATTTGCAGGTAATTCCTCGATTTAATTTGCTATTTGTCCTTTCGGGGAATCTTTTTCTCAAAAATCCAATTAAACATATTATTAGTAAACAATTTTAAATTCAAAACTTAAATGGGTTTATTTTCATTTTTGAAAAATGCAGGATCGAAAGTTCTAAAGGATGCTGCAGGTGCAAATGACGCTGCTGCCGCCGATGCAGCTGCTAATGAAGCAGAAGCAAATGCCAGAACAGCGAGCTTGCTAAAATCTGTCGTTGAAACTACTGGAATTGAGGTAGAAAACCTCGATGTCGAATTCAGCGATGGTACAGTTACTGTCTATGGTCAAACAACTTCCGTTGATGACAAAGAAAAAGTCATCTTGGTACTTGGAAATGTGGACGGCGTTGGAGCCGTTGATGATAGAATATCAGTGACAACTCCTCCTCCAACTTCTCAATTTTATGAAGTGAAGTCAGGAGATTCGCTCTCAAAGATTGCTAAAGAATTTTATGGCGATCCTATGAAATTCAATATCATTTTTGAAGCCAATCAGCCAATGTTGAAAGATCCGAACATGATCTATCCCGGACAAACATTGAGAATTCCAAATCTATAGGATTTTCAAAATACAAATGAAAGAGCCTGGATTCGTCCGGGCTTTTTTATGCCTCATGATCGCCTCTCAATAAAAAAAGGCCTACAAAGCCATGGCAACTCACTCCAAACAAAATAAAATACAAACTGAATCGGGCAATGCTTCTCTCAATGTGCATTGATGGATTCTCCTTGAAAAAGCTATACACAATCATACTGGTTGCCAATAGAATTACCATCGAACCTAAAAGTTGCAATGCCCTAAGTGAGCGCCGCTTTACATTCCTCCAATAGGCGCCCAAACCCATATTGATCAATCCAAAAAGTAAAATGTAAAGGTGACCGGCACGGAAAAGCGCTCGTTGCATCATTTCCATATCTTGAAGATGATTGAAATATCTATGCATATATTGACCGGTAAGGACAAATACGATCACCACGATGATTCCTAGAAATAGATGAACTTTACCCATGAGATCGGCATATTGATTTTGTTTCGAATGTTTTCAATAAAACCCTGAGCAGAAGTCAATTATTGCTCATTCCACTGCTTGCAAGAGATCAGAAATCAAGGTTTTATATAAACCAGTTTCATTGCTTTCAAAAATGAGATCTTCCACCTTGTTCGAATTGATCAAAAACTCTCCTTCTTTATTTGGATTGGCATAAATGCTGAAAGAGACAGCGCCATTGTTAAATGTCAATGACTCAACAGGTGTTCCTCCCATCTGTGAAATTCCGGCAGCTGGTGTTCCTCCTACTTTGTTTAGCATGGCTGTAAGATAATTGGCCATTTTGCTGGAATCAACGGTAATACCATCTGATCTTTCCCATAAGCCATTGGTTTGATTGAAAGAGATCTGAGTCTCAGGTCCATTGAATTGGATATTGTTGAGATTGTCTTTCGTCAATCCTTGGGCAAGTTTTTTATTTCTGAATCCATTGATGTCTTGATCGAAAGTCATACTTAGAAAACCATCAACAGCATAAATATCATCCTCAGAGGCTTTCCGCAAGTAGGAAGTGGCAGATCTTTTCATTTGATCAAAATTAAATCGTCCCACATAGAAATCATCCAATTGCTGGGCTCCGCTGAATAGCTCTACCCTAGTGCCATTTTCATCAACTTCGTACTCAGTCCATTTTTCTTTAGATCGAGATACCAATTGTTGAGGAGGCAAACTATTGACGATTGTCATAATCGCCATAACACTCTGGCTTGTCGCAGGATACGTTTTTCCACCATCAGACACAGTCCATCCACTTTCTGATCGAACGAGATCAAATGAGCTGTTTGATTTCTTTGGGTGGATTATAATTTTGTCCACTGCACTTGTATCTACCTCTACCAAGACGGTTCTAAAACTTCTTGTTTCGGGTTTCACCATGTATTTTCTCAAAAATAGAATGGCCAATAAAACAAAAAGCACTAGTGCTAAAATCTTGTTGTTCATCTTCATATAAAAAAAGGATTTAGGAGACGAATCTTTCTTGCATTCGTTTCATACGAATGTTCCGATTGCGTTGATGTCTGATGAAAGCAATAAGCAATACCAAGAAAATCGGCAGCAAGAAATTCAACCATTTATAAAAACTCTTATCACTGTCTTCTAACGAAGGATCGATATCCCTTGAAACAACTCCTTTGGTTCTAAGGTCAATCAATCCAGTGTCATCTGACAACCAATCGACGGAATTCACCAGAAGACTGAAGTTGTCTGCATTGGATTTTCCCTGCCCGGCACCAGCGAACTCACCATCACTGAAGACCACCAATTTGGAAGTGACTCCTGTACCGCCAAAATCATCTTCAAGCACTCCACCAATGGTTTGAGAGCCGAGAGGGAAGTCTGCTCCACCCCATTGCTTTTGAATATTAAATCCGAAGGGCGGTGTTTGAGTACCTGACCTGTTTGAAGTCTGTACCAACGGTGAAAAAGTACCGGATCCGTTGTATGTGATGGGGCTTGCAAAAGGAAATATTATGCCATCAAGACCTTTCGTAATCGGATGATCAGGAAATTTTGAAACTCTAGGGAAATACGGAAATTCTACAGGTGTATTCATCGTAAAAAATCCCTGGCGTTGCTGCACGCTGATACTTCCACAAGATTTATCAACAACAAACACCGGCTCCACCAACAGTCCCTTTGAAGCCAGCCAATTGTTCACTCCATTATTCAGTACCGTCCCTTGCACAGATTGGAAATCTCCTTTGACGGCATCAAATGCGATGCATAGATTCCCACCGTTCGCAAGATAATTGTCGAGTAATCCGAAGATAGGAGCTGGGATTGAATCTTGTGGAGCAACCATCATAACAGTCTTGAACCTGATCGGAATTTCTTCGGCTGTAGTAAACTGAATAGGTTCAATGGAGTACAACACAGAAAGGGCCTGATACACCTGCCCCAATTGTTCGACATCAGCGCAACCAAATCCTGAAATCATTCCTATCGATGGTTTATCTGCTACACTCACTTTCTTAATTGCGGTGGTCAAAGCGTACTCCATTTGATCTTGAATCATCGGTATGACATCTTGTTGATTGCCAGCTTTGACAATGGCACCCATGTATGCCTTTTTTTGTGTGAACTGATCGTTTTCTCTTACGCGAATCAGTGTAGGTTGTACTCCACTCTGCATCGCCTGCTGCTCTAGTTGAGGATCTGTATTTGGATCGAAAAATTCAAAATTGACCATGCCTCCAGAACGTCTGTTGTATTCTTTCAGAAGGTTTTTAAAATCACCCAAAATATTGGCCAATTGAGGCGGAAGATCTTCCGTTAAATAACCAGAAACCGTGACCGGTTCTTCAATATTCTTAAGAATATTTTTTGTTGACTCGCTGAGTGTATACGTCTTATCTTTTGTTGCATCAATCCGGAAGAAAAATTCATTTGACAGAAAATTGATCACGAGAATGATGCCGATGATCAGCAATATTGACAATGTACTTTTTTTCATCTCTATCGCTTTTTATCAATGAAATATTCAGAAAGAAAAATACCTAGGAATGCTACAGACAAAAAGTAAATTACATCTTTGCTGTCAATAACCCCACGTGAAATACTATCATAGTGTGTGGTTAAACTAAGCGTATTAAATATCTCGGCAGTTACTCCTCCAGTTCCATTTGCAATTACTCCAAAGAGAAATTGGAAACAAATACCAATCAAAAGAGCAAGTATAAAAGCTACGATTTGATTGTTTGTTAAGCTACTGGCAAATAACCCTATGCCAATATACGCTGCACTCATCAATATAAGACCTAGATACCCACACAAGGCAGCTCCATGATCAAAATTCCCAAGCTTGCTGACAGTAATATAATATGGCAAAGTAAAAGCAAGGGCGATCATAACCATCATCAATGCAGCCAAAAATTTTCCGATCACTACTTGCCTGTTGCTTACTGCTTTGGTCAGAAGCATTTCTATAGTGCCGGTCTTCTTTTCTTCGGCTATGAGCTTCATTGTAATGGCAGGTATGAAGAAAAACAAGGTCCAGTTTGCAATGCTAAAAAAGACATTTAAGTCAGCTTGCATCCTGAAAAATATGTCACCATTTCCGTTCAACCAGGTAAAAAATCCTGTAAAGAGAAGAAAGGTGATAAGGACTATATAGGCGACAAAAGAATTGAAATATGAGGCCAATTCTCGTTTCGCGATGACCCAGGTTGGATTCATAAAATGATTGATTTTTAGTTTACAGTCAAATCACGGAAGATATCTTCCAGTTTCGTTTCAAAAGGAATCATTTCCATCAAAACCCAATTGTTTTTTGCACACAATCGGAATATTTCTTCGTTTGAACTCATATCAGGATTGCTTTCCACTTCAAGTCTGCCTTCTGTCAGGTTTAAGGTGGAAACTGATTTCACAGAATGCAATTCATTGATAGCAGAGCTCATGGTTTCAAAATCTGAACTCAAAATTCTCAATCTCAAAATCTGTGATCCTTGGGCTTGCTTTCGTAAATTATCTGCAGTCCCATCAGCAACGATACTGCCCTGATTGATGATCAAAATCCTATCGCACGTTGCCTCAACTTCGGGTAATATATGCGTGCTTAATATCACCGTCTTCGCCTTACCCAATTGTTTGATCAATTCTCTAATTTCAACAATTTGGTTTGGATCAAGACCGGTCGTAGGCTCATCAAGAATCAAAATTTCTGGATCGTGTATCATCGCCTGTGCAAGACCAACCCTTTGCCTGTATCCTTTTGAAAGTTCAGAAATTTTCTTGTGCTTTTCAATGTCCAGTCCACACAAAACAATCATCTCAGCGATTCGATCGTCAATCTTGCTTTTGCTGACGCCTTGTAGGGTCCCCATAAATTTGAGGTAGTCCATGACAGCCATTTCTTCGTATAGCGGATTGTGCTCTGGAAGATAACCGATGTTCCTTTTGAAATCATTCTTTTGAATGGATCGTCCATCGATTTGAATATCACCTTCATCTACAGGAATGTATTGAGTGATCATTTTCATGGTGGTTGTTTTACCAGCACCATTTGGACCAAGAAATCCTAAAATTTCTCCTGTCTTGACTTCAAACGAAATATCATGGACAGCTTTTTGAGGTCCATACTTTTTTGTGAGACCAGCGATCTTAATGTCCATAGTTCTGTCACATTTTGGAAGAGCAGCAAATTTATTAAAATTCAAAAATTTTGGAGGAAATTACCAATCTTAAAATTTTGTAAAAGTTCTGTATGCCTTCGTGATCACTTATGGAACACCTATCAACTGACTACATTTTGAGGACTTCCTGCATTGAAAGCCAGAATATTATCGTAAATGCCCTTGAGCAATCTCGACCGACTTTCTACACTGGTCCAGGCATTGTGTGGAGTGATATAACAGTTTTCTAAACCAAATAAAAGGTGATCTTGTGGCGGTGGCTCCACTGAAAGGACATCAAGAAAAGCGGCTTTGATTTGCTTTGATTCAAGTGCGTTCTTCAATGCCATTTCATCGATTAGAGGACCACGACCTGTATTGATCAATACAGCCGACTTTTTCATCATAGCCAATGTTTTTGCATTGACCATCTTTTCAGTTTCGGTTGTGAGTGGTGTATGTAAACTGATGAAATCGCTTTCGCGAAATATTTGTTCCTTGCTCACATATTCAACACCATTGAATGGAATTGGATTTCGTTTATTCGCAAAAACCTTCATCCCAAATCCTATGGCAACGCTGGCCACAGCTTGACCAATTTTACCAAATCCTATAATACCCAAGGCTTGACCGGACAATTCATTCCAACTTTGATTGAAATATGAAAAGTGAGCTTGATTGCTCCACTTGCCTTCAGCCACTTCCTTATTGTAGGTCAATGGATGATGAATGTAACCGAGTATATTTGAAAAGACATGTTGAGCAACCGAAGGAGCACTATAGCCTACCACATTGCAGACTGTTATATTGCGCTTTTGACATGCTTGTACATCAATGGAATTGTAACCGGTGGCAGCAACACATACGAGCTTAAGGTTAGGCAATCTCTCCAACAACTCATTTCCAACATAGACCTTATTACTAATCAATACATCCACATCAGGATAAAGCAATGATATCCTTTCAATATCATGAAGATTTTCATGCTGATGGAAGTCTCCCAAACTCTCAAAATCTTTCCAACTTAAATCTCCGGGATTGGAGGTGTAACTATCTAGGAAGACTATGGTTTGCATGATTGTTATTTACCATTGAGTGACCAATCGTACTCCATAAAGCTGACATTTGCACCTGCATCAATTTTTGTATTCGAATACTTGTTCAGGAAATTGATGAGATTACCAAAATCTGCAGCATACCAATCAAATATCTTAGACACTTCGACCGAATTCGCCGAAATTTTATTAGAAGAACCATTGATAAAGCTCTTGGTCATCTGTTCTAGTTTGGAATTGAGATTAGATTCTGTGTATGCAAAATTAGCCAAAGGTGGACAGGATTTTGCTGCACAATTTACAGCAAAATGAATGCGAGCATCATTAAATCGGGGTCTGATGATGTCATTCTCTATATTATTTAATGAATAGGTTTGTCCTCCTATTTTGATCCATTTCCGGTCCCATGGTTTTCCGCCATCTAAATCTGTGATGCTTTGAAGCGGATAATTATCTGTGATTAACGTAAGTGTATATGCGTTATATGCATTGATCCAATAAGCGAGTTTCTTGTTTCTTGACCAACTGTCTTTCGGTGGATTTGCTTCCAATGACTTGGTATATCGTTCGAGTGCTGCCTTTGATGTTGACAAAGCTGCATAGTCTACTGTTCCATTTGAGCTTACTACTTTTGCCAAAAGGCCATTAAACATGGTATGGTTAAATTCAGGTTCAGGCTTTTTAACACCATCATTGATATTCCCAATTTTTGTACCCCTTGATGACAAATCGATTTTATCCTTTTGCACTGGACTTGAATTGCTTGTTTCTTTTACATCTTTCAATCCCGAAGATGATGTGTTTGAAGCCGTGGAAGTCGATGAAGTTGGGCTTGTTGTAGAAGTCGATGAAGTCGGGGTTGCCCCTGAAGTCGGTTTGGTATTATTATCAGGCTTTGGAGATTTTGCTGGCGTTCCTGGCATTTTGGGCTCAACTTCAGAGGTACTTGGCTGATTGTTTGAATTTTTGATCACCTTAGGCTTTGGTATTTTTGTTGATTGCTTTTTAGGTGGCACCTGATCTATTTTTTCCTGCACATCAGTCTCTATAACTTCAACAACATCACTTACTTCCTCTGTGAGGTTTTCCTCAACATTCATTTCTGCATTGGTCTCCTCAATTTCCAGGCCTTCATCTCCAGATGTGAAATCCACATTTTCTTCAATTTCAACCACATCTTCGGTCATAGTTTCTACTTCTTCGACGACGGTTGCACCCTCCTCTTCCGATTTTGAAGAATTCTTGCATGCTACCATTATCATTGAAAAGATAAGGACAGCCATCATTGTTTTTACAAATTGCATAGCTTCGATTTTAAACTAAACGGTTGAGAAATGTCAAAGTTATTTAAATAGTAATATCTAATCTAATGGCCCCATTTCTGGGTGCTTCAATAAAGCCTGGTCGGACTGTGTATTCCTCATTTAAAGCATTCTTTAAAATCAATGAAAGTTTAATACTATTCAGTCCAAACAAGTCTTTTTGCTCATATGATAATCTTCCATCCAAGGTCATATAACCTTGGTTATTGATTCCACGATATGCTCTAATATCAGCAAAATTTTCAAGCAACAAGTCCACATTTATCATATGACTGACTTTTACAAGGGTTGCCCCGAGCCTGAAGTTTTTATATCCGGTTTCAAAATCTGCTTTGATGTTGTGTTTGCTTCTATACTTTAAAACATTCTCTGGAGTCACTTCTTCAAAACCAGAACCTACTCGAATTCTAGAAGTCGAAAGTGAGCTTTGCAAACTTTCATTTCCATCAAAATTTCTATAGATCGGATCGATGAATGTATAACCTGCCAACAAACTCACAGGTATATTCGACGAAAGTTGGCTGATCGCTCTTACATTAAATTCGACACCATTGATTTGAATATTGCCAACATTCTCAGACCGGAAACCAAATTGATTATCAATATTTGCGAAGGTAAACTCCATCATATTGTCGTACCGGCTAACGAATCCTGCTACATCTACAAATCCATTGACCCCCAGAAAAGAATAACCTTGTTTCAATCCTAGTTCAGCAGACCAACCTGTTTCTGGTTCTAATTCTGGATTGGGGAAAATATTAAAGCCCCCAAAACTGGTTGTGATAAATCTTTCTGTCACTGTGGGATAGCGATATCCTTGCCCCCACGATCCTCTTAAGAAAGTATAATCCGTCAAGCCATAATTGAAAGCAGCCCGTGCAATAAATTTTGTATCTACATCTTTCCCATCAGGAATGACAAAGCCCATAAAATTTTCAGGACTCTTTTGTACGTTGCTTTCCATTCGAAGACCAAAAATCACATCCAGATTTTCGATCAACGTTTTTTCAACTTGAGAATACAACGCAAAATTTTGACTATTAAATGTGGTGTCTCCGAACAATTGAGCATCAGAATCAGTAATCAAAGCAGATACACCGCCCGTGTATGTGATCTCAGCGTCTTCAAAATTTTTCAAATACTGATATTCAGCATAATAAGATTTCGAACTATTCGATTGATTGTTATTGTTATCGTTGTTGATGTAATAAAATCTTGTCAACAGTTTGTGTCTTCCACCCTTTTTGTCAAAATGTGTAAATGAAGGATCGACAAGCATTCGGTTTCTTAATCCTGAAGTAACGCCGCCTGGCAAGTTGATATAATTTCCAGATGAGCCATTTTTCCAAAGGAAATAATTTTCGTCATCAAATCTATTGTACAGTAGATTGAGGCCAACAGTTGTCCGATCTGAGATTCTGTATCTTGTATTCAGTCCTCCTCTAAATTTTGTCTGATACATAGGGCGATCATCATCTGGATCAAACAAGTCGCCTTCATTCAAAAAATATTTGTCTTCGTCTTCATAAAACCCATGAAGAACAACATCTAATTTGTTTATTTTCTGCTTGTGTAAAAGTGAAACATTATATAAACTTGGAGATTCATCCCACCATTGTTTTTCAGGATCAGCCGGAGAGAAAGTTTGGACATAAGATCCGCTGATTTTAGTTTCTGGTTCTGAGGTAGCATATTTCGTTCGAACGTGAATAATACCATTGAGAGCGCTCGAACCATATAATACACTCGATGCACCTTTTATCACTTCTATTTGATTGATATTCTCCACCGGAATATCTCCCCAATTGGGTCGTCCTGCATCGACTTGCAGTGCAGGCATATCATCTATAAGGAGCATCACTCTGCTTCCAGCACCATATGAAAATCCTGAGCCCCCTCGAATGTTGGCCTGTCCATCGATGATCTGAACGCCAGGCACTTTATCGAGTAAGGTTGAAATATTGGCCGTGTTGGTTGCAGCAATGAGGGAAGGTTGAATTACGCTAATGGAAACTGGTGCCTTGGCTACAGATTTTTCAAACTTTGATCCAGTGACAGTTGCTGTTTCAAGCATCATTTGGGTCACTTTCATGCCGATTTGTACATCGGTAAATTCTCCCTCTAGCACATTGACCGGAAGGGAATTGGTTTCATACCCCACATAACTAGCCGTCAAAGTTTGGTTGCCTGCTTCCGTTTCTATTTTGAAACTTCCATCAAAAGAACTGATATCTCCTCGGGTCTCCAATTGAATGGTGGCACCGATTAAAACTTCACCAGTCTCAGCATCAAATATGGTCCCCTGTATACCCTGTTGAGACCAAAGCCATTGACCCATGAAAAGAGAAATTAAAAAGAAGAATTTCGACATATCAACACTTTATTCTAGCTGAGGGAAGTAAATAGCCAAACATAATGCAAGCTTAAAATAACACATTTTAAGCGTCAAAAAAACTTATAAAACAGTTAAATGCGCGGAAAGAAAATTCCTCGATAAGAAAGAAGAATATTAGGCTTCTTCTATATATTCTATTTTGGTCAACATAGGCAATTCCATCAATTTCTTTTCTTCTGGACCAATGCTGAAGAATCTTAGAAAACCTCCGGTGGACTTTGCTACGTGTTCAGCAAAAGTGACGAAAGACTTATAATATATATATGCCTCACGATTTTCAAGCTTTGCGAGAATTTGATTTATGCCCTCTAATTTTGTTGAAAGATGGGTTTTCATTGCCTCTTTACCTTCAGGCAATGCCTTGGTTTCAGCATCTATTGTTGCAGCAAAATCTTTCCCAACAGCGTCATAAAAATCGCTGAGCTTTTCAGGATTGTTATAACCTCTAATTTTGGTGATTTTTTCCGCCCAAGCCAATTCTTCCTCTTCGATGGTACCATCTGCTGAAGCGATCAATAAGGTGATCCAGCTAATGGCCTTTCTCAAAGTGGTCTTTTCTTCTTCTGAAATATTCAAGTTATGATACATCGATCCCAAGAATTAAAGCGCAAAAATAGAAGAATCCATCAATTAAAAGAGAAAAGAATCGACAATAATAATTAGAGAGTTGAATTAACGAGCATCCCTCCTGTTTGTTCAATCTCTTTTGAACTAAACTGATTAAAAATTCAACTTTAGACCAACACTTGGCAAGATTGGCAACTGGTCTACCCTTTCGTAGCGAATTCTGTCAAAATAGAAAATATTGTCTCGGTCATAGGCATTCGTAATGCTCGCCAGGACCTCAAGATTTACATTCTTTGTGAACTCAAATGTCTTTTGTACAGACAAGTCGAGTCTATGATAATCAGGCAATTGTCCTCCATTTCGCACGTCACTATATATAATACCAACATTGTCAGGATTCGAAGTGAGATAATCAGTACTCACCCCATCGAGGAATGGCAAGTAATTATAGAACGCTTGGGTCTGAGTAAATGGAAATCCAGAACCAAAGTTCCATCGGAAGGAAGCTTGCCAATCTTTGTTTGCTCCAAAGTTATAGCTAGCAAGGAAATTAAAATTGTGCCTCCTGTCAAAAACCGTTCTGTATTCTTGGATGCCGTCAAACCTATTCACATAAGCAAGAGAGTATGTTCCCCAGAGATACCAATCTTGTTGTTGGTATTTCACGGACAAATCTACCCCATATGCTTCGCCGGTTTCAGTCGCATAATCAGCATCACGAACAGATAATCTGTTACGGTTGATGATCACCAATTGAGGAAAATCTTTGATGTATCCTTCGAGATTCACCTCCATATTCGGCATTGGGTCGATTTCAAAACCAGCAATCAAATGACGAGAAGTTTGCAACTTAGAACTGACGTCCATTCCATCTAAATCAAGAAAATTCTGATCAGGTCCTGAGAGAAATCCTGTGAAAAGCTTCACAACGTCTCTTTCGTTGTCGGCACTGATGAGGTTTTGCGAATACAGTCCTCCTGCAGCCTTAAACCGAAGAAAATCTGTGATGTTGTACTTTAATCCGAATCGAGGTTCGAATGAAGGCTCGCTCAACGATGCATAATATTGCATACGAATACTTGGCTCAATTACGACTTTATCCCAAGCTTTTCTAAACTTGAAAAATCCGGCAAGCTCGGTGGTATTTTGAAACTGTGAAAGTGAAACTCCAAATGGATTGGTAAAGTCAAAATCTGTTCTTATACTTTTTACTTCCAGTCCATAATTGAATTCATATGTGTTGGCGAAGAAACCGAAATCAAGTCCCATAAATATCTCACGGATGCCACTTGATCGAGGAGCTTCTGCAGATTCCTTAAATTCTGATTGGTAATCAGAAAAGCCAATGGTTCCATTTAAAATCAATGAGCTATTGGCAGGAAGAAGGTTAAAGTTCATTCCTCCACCGCTCGTAGTCCAACCAATTTTCGCAACTGATGGATCATCAAAGTCGTCTTGAAAGTTGAAGCCAAAGAAATTAAACTTACTTCCATTGTTGGTGGCGTAAGAGATTTTTCCGTACAGGTCTGTAAAACTAAAGGGTAAACCTATTGAATCATTTCTTGATGCATAATCATAAAGCGTCTTTGAGGTTTCGGAAATCAAAGATTGTTTTCCTGTCAACACAAAAGACAAACTCCCTTTATCTTCTTCCAATTTAATGATCGGTCCTTCCAATAATGCTTTCCCCATAAATGGGCTGGCTGAAACCTGACCACCAAATCTCTTCTTGTTCCCTTCTCTGGTTTTGATATCTACGACGGCTGAAATTCTGCCACCGTGCTCGGCATTGAAACCTCCCGTTAATACGTCAACATTTTTGATCAATTCTGTTTCAAATACAGAATAGAATCCAACTGAGTGGAACGGATTGTAAATCGTCAATCCATCCAACATGATTTTATTTTGTATCGGAGATCCTCCTCGAATATAGATCTGACCACCTTGATCACCTGTTGATACGATACCTGGCAAAACTTGAAGGTATTGAAGTATATCTGCTTCCCCTCCGGTGGAAGGTAACATGGTGATTTCTTTTTGGGTGACTTCGAGTTTTGAAATCTGAACTTCCGACCTGGCTACCTCTCTTCTTGCTGAAATATCAACAGCTTCAAGTTGTACTCCACCAGAATCGAGAAATACCTTCTCATACTTTACTCCGGTTTTGATTGTTACTGGAACTTCAGCTGTCTCGTAACCAATATAACTCACTTGAAGAATATAATCTCCTGAAGGAATATTCGTGAGATTAAACAAACCATCGAGGTCAGTATTTGCTCCAAAATTTGTGTCTTTTAAAAAGACGTTTCCGTAGATAATCGGTTCACCTGTTTCTTTGTCGTAAACATGTCCTCTCAATGAGCCTTCTTGCGCTTGAACCGTTCCAAAAAATGTAAATAGCAAGAGTGCAATACCCAATGCTTTGAACACAAAATGTGATGCTTGTTTCTTTTCCATGCCTAAATAGTTAATCGATAGTCTCAGTCTTCAAAATGCGTTGCAAAAGTAATTAAATTAAGTGTTTACCCTAATTATCTCGGAAGTAGTCCCTTGCTTTTCGGTTGAAATTGTCTTCCATCTGAGTTCCATCTATGGTATTACCTCTTCTTTCGCGCCAAGCATCTTCATACAAGACTTGTTCCCAACGCTGATTTTGTAACTCGCCTTTACATGTGGAGTGAAGCAAGACAAAATCTTCACCAGATAAAGACGGACTGTAAAACAAGAATTTGACATTGCTTTGATCAGTAAATGGAAAATCATAATAGACCCAGATCGTATACGGCGGAGCGTTAATCTCATCTTCTACCAAAACAATGTCATTGGGTCTTCCATATTTCATGAAAATGTGGCCTCTGTCAGTTTCAAATCCAAAACCAACATTGTTTCCAAACTGATGATCAATGGCTCTGGCTACTTCCATGTATGCATCATAAGCAACACCTGGCCGATCCAACGATATTCCTGACCAATATGAGTATAGAAAATATTTCTTCGTAGCGATGTTTCCTTTGGCCAGTGTACTATTTAAAGTCTCCACCAAATTGGGTGTCAATTGACTGGCGATGGCTCTCAAACTATAATCCAATTCCTCTTCATTCAGAATCTGCACGAATGAGTTCTCAAATTCTTTATCGAAAAGTAACTGATTGCTTATATCCGTTATTGGCTGAACAACTGTAAAGTTTCTTTCTTTGTATAAAATCTGCTTCTTGTTAGCGTTGAACAATTCAAGAGTGATATGATATTGACCGGAAGGCAATTCGAGGACAGGAAATTCATCAAGAATCACCATGCGCTTTTCAGGCTTCACCTTTTTGTGTTTCTGCATTTGCTTTTCTCCGAAGGTCCCACCAAATCCTGCATAGATGGTCATCGAAATAAAATGTGTGCCTTCTAGTAAGTCTGTTCTGTACAACTCCCAATTGAAAACAAGATTCTTTAAGTCAGGAGTGACAAGATCGTAGGCCAATGGTTCGAAGCCAAATCCATCTTTGGTAAATGGAAGTGCTTTTTCAGCGCCTCCCGCATTGGCCATCAACAAAATATCTGAAGCTTGTACTTTTTCACTTTCAGAGGACGCCACGGTAAATGTTCTTTGTTCATTAAGCGAACTTTCTTCTTCACTATTGTCTGTGAAAGTATATTCAAGTTTGTATTCACCTGGATCAAGTTGATACTTTCTATTGAACCAAAAATCTTTTGGATCTTTCACCGCAGGACTGGAAAGAGAAAACTTGTCTGCTAACAATATCGAATCCTGTAATTTGATCAAAACCAATGCAGTAATATTTGCAACTTGCATTGAGTCTTTTGTCAATTGATGTGTTACTGATTCAGCATTGACCCTTCCATAAATTTCAAGGTAAAAGGCCTCATTCACTTCAAAAGAAGCATGCGTAATACTGACATCAATTTTGGCTGAAAAAGCCTGAAAGAAAAATGTACAGAAAAGAAATGTAAGTACTTTATTCATCGATCGTGTCGCGTTTGACCAATATCATTTCGAAAGTAAAGTTTCCTCTTTGCATATTAAGCTCCAAAGTATCATTGATGTTTTTAACGACATCAAAATCAAAAACTTCTGCATTCGTATGTTTAATCGTACTTTTTTGTAAACGAAATTCTGAGGAAAGTGAGTCAAGGGTTTTGGTAAGATTCGTTCTCACCATTTTGCCTTCGATTTCATAAAATGCGTTGTCCAGTTGTTTGGTTACTTTACCATTTCGAAGGGTTTGAACGATCTCATATCTTCCATCTTCCAAACTATCGATGATCGGCTTGGCAGGTTCCGAATCACATGAAAAAAGTGAAAATAACGTTATAAACAATATTAAACCCAGTGCATTTTTCATAAAGTATCTAAGTATGTATTGCTGACGTTGCAAAATAGAAAATATAGCATGAAATTACATTGATTTTCGTTACTATTGAATGTCAATTCCTTGTTAAGCTGCTGCTTTTACCACAACTCAAAAATTAACACTTCTTATGCATCCGGTCAAAATATGTTCGACACTCGTGCTGATTTTATCAACCACCATCTGCTTTGCTCAATATTTTGATAACATAGAGGCCAGTGAAGCGGATATTCTTCGTGGAGCATTGAGAGCAGAGCGTACCGCCTATGATGTGACGCATTATGACCTTTCGGTGAATGTCAATCCTGACGAAAAATACATTACAGGATCAAATTTGATGGACTTCCGATTGTTGGAACCCATTGACAGTCTGCAAGTAGATTTATTTGAAAACATGGACCTCGACTCCATCACAGTCAATGGTATTGCGACCAATTTTTCACGACGATACAATGCTGTATTTGTCAGCTTGCCTGAACTTGAGAAAGGCCAAATTCATCAAATGGAAATGCATTTTCAAGGCAGCCCAATCGTTGCTGCCATGCCACCTTGGGACGGAGGTTTTGTCTGGGACAAAGATTCAGCAGGCAAGGATTGGATCGGAGTAGCCTGTGAAGGTATCGGCGCAAGTCTTTGGTGGCCCAATAAAGATCATCTTAGCGATGAACCAGATTCAATGATGATCCGAATCACTGTGCCATCCGGTCTCATGGCTGTGTCAAATGGCAATCTAGTCAAAGAAGACACGATTGAAGAGTCTAGCACCTTCCACTGGAAAGTCAGCTATCCAATCAACAATTATAATGTGACTGTAAATGTAGCGGATTATGCACATTTCAATGAAACGTATACAAGTAAAGAGTCAGGTCGTGAAATGATGTGCGACTATTATGTCTTAAAAGAAAACTTTAACAAGGCGACTGAACATTTCAAACAAGTGGCTGGAGTCTTAAAAGCCTTTGAATACTTTTTCGGCGATTTCCCATTTTGGGATGATGGATTTGCTTTGGTTGAAACACCATACCTCGGCATGGAACATCAAAGTGCCATTGCTTATGGCAACGAATATATGCGTGGTTATAAAGGTGGTATGATTCCTTCTGATATGGATTGGGATTACATCATCGTCCATGAGACCGGACATGAGTATTTCGGAAATGCGGTGTCGGTTACCGATCATGCTGACATGTGGATTCACGAATCGTTTACTACCTACATGGAAGCTTTGTATGTAGAATATCATTATGGCAGACAGGCTGTAGACAAATATTTGAAAAGACAAATGTTCCACGGAAATCGAGAGCCAATCGTGGGACCATATGATATCAATTACGACGATTGGGAACATTCTGATCATTACTTCAAGGGGTCATGGATATTGCATACCTTGCGACATGTGATTGGAGATGACGATACTTGGTTTCAATTGTTAAGAGACCTGTATCACCAATTTAAAATGAAAACAACCAACACAGCCGAAATCGTTGAATTCATCAATGGTTATTGCGGTAAAGATTATAGCAAATATTTTGAGCAGTATCTGTTCCATCCGAAAATCCCAGTTTTAGAATACAAGGCAAAATCAAAAGGTAAACATGTAGTTCTTGAAGCCAGATGGATTTCTAATGTGGAAGGATTCTCGATGCCGGTAGAACTAAGGAGTGGCAATCCAGAACACCGATTTGAGTTTACAGACCAATGGAGTAAGGTGACCATTAAAAATATTGACTACAATGATTTGGCTTTTGACAAAAGCAAATTCTTGATCAAGGTCAAAGAAGTGTTTGAATAAAAAAAGGCCATCAGAAAACTGAAGACCCATTATATTTTGATAATTAGGATATATTATTTCTTTACGAATTTCTTCTCTTTGATCTTCGCTTTCTTCCCTGTCAATGCTCTTAGATAATAAAGTTTGGCTCTTCTTACCCTACCTCTTTTCAATACTTGAATTTCAGTAATGTTTGGAGAGTTCATTGGGAAGATTCTTTCCACTCCGACGCCACTAGACATTTTTGTTACGGTAAATGTTTTAGTTGCACCTTGCCCTTTGATTTGAATACAGTCTCCTTTAAAGATCTGGATTCTTTCTTTG
>JAHDDD010000432.1:2436-2796 GCA_020629535.1 Saprospiraceae bacterium | reverse complement strand
AAACATGACGAATAAAATTTCAACTCACACTTGGTATTCAATGTGAAAATTTTCTGGTTCATGAAAAACATGCGCCTTATTTCATTGTTTATCTAATGTTTTTGTGAGGAATGATTCGAATGTATAGAATGAAAAAATCCAATAGCCTTTTTGTTTTCCTAAGCCTGTCAATGTTTGCAGTCAATGTGCAGGCTCAAATGATGGATAAAGTCATCGATTTTTTGACCGTACACCCCAATAAAAAAGCGGTTGCGCAAGACAGTTCTGTTTACCCGGCAAAAGCTATTTTCACACCCGTCATTTGCGCCAGAAACGAATCTAAGTTTTGGGCATGAAAGGACTTTTCAAATTAATAGGCTC
>JAHDDD010000432.1:0-2426 GCA_020629535.1 Saprospiraceae bacterium | reverse complement strand
ACACCCCAACAAAAAAGCGGTTGTGCAAGACAGTTCTGTGTACCCGGCTAAAGTTATTTTCACACCAGTTATTTCTTTTGCGCCAGAAACGAATCTAAGTTTTGGGGTGGGCATGAAAGGACTTTTCAAATTAAGAGGCTCTGGACCCGAGACCAGAACGTCTAACATGCCATTAACCGCACAATACACAATTGAGAATAAGTATCTCTTCTTTTCTGGTTTTCAAATTTTCTTTCCCAAAGAACGCTACATCCTTGCAGGGAATTTACGTTTGCAATCTTTTCCAAGTTTATATTTTGGAGTGGGTCAGGATACCCCAGATTCGAATGAAGAGGAGTTTTCATATAGCCAAATACTCTTTGAACCAATTTTTCTTAAAAACCTTTTTGTTCCTAATTTATATTTCGGTACAGGCATACGTTACAACAGGATAAGTGGGGTCGAAACAGAACCTCAGGGACTCTTGGATTTGTCATCACAAACAGGAGCTAAAGGTTCGACTTCAACAGGTATGCAATTGGCAATGATTTATGATAGTCGCGATAATCTATTGAATGCTAAGGAAGGATTGTACATAGAACTCACACATGGCTTTTACAGCAAAACTTTTGGAGGAACGCAAAATTATGAGCTCACACGCTTCGATTTAAGGCTATATACAAAGTTATTTAACAAACCTACCAGTATTCTTGCATTCCAATTTATGACCCACTTTAGTCATGGTGATACACCATTACATGAGCTCGGTCGATTGGGTGGAGATGAAACCATGCGAGGCTATTTTGAAGGAAGATATACCGATCGAAATCTGTATGCTACACAAGTAGAGTGGCGTCAGAAGATAAACAGACTTTGGGGTTTTGTTGCTTTCGCAGGAATGGGTGGCGTGGCGCCCTCGATCGATAAATTTAGGATTGAAAATATACGTCCTTCTGTTGGTGTGGGTCTGCGATTTCTTGTTGACAATGTGGAAGATCTAAATCTTCGATTGGATTTTGGAGTTGGGCAAAGAACAAACAATTATTACTTAAAAATTGCTGAAGCGTTTTAGATCCTTTTTATTCAAACCAAGGAATGATGTTCTACTTGTCCATGATGATTTGAGGGTCACCTAAATGGTGTATGCGTTGTAGTATTTAATTTTTTTCAAATGGAGGTGTCCAACTTTTTGTTTTCATGATGGCCTTCACTTCTTCGTATGAAAGTGGATAGAAATCATGGCAGTCAACTCCAATGTCAAAGGATAAGGAATTTGGATCATCTGTCAATGAACCGTGAGAATGACCGTATAGGTGATATGTGCCCCAATGCGAAGCATTCCATTCTTTTATAGCATAGTGAAACAATACAATCAATTGTTCTCCTCGTTCAAATTCTTCATCTTTGATAGTCAATTCAAAATAGTCTTTGATCCATTCAAATCTTGAATGACAAGCTTGCGCCGACTTTTCATGGTTACCATTGATTAGGTAAATCTTGCCATGTAGCTGGTCAAGAATCTTTCGCAATTTTCCTGATGAGCAAAGACCAACATCACCTAAGTGGTATACCTCATCATCCGGTCCAACTTTTTCATTCCACTTTTTCACCATTGTTTCATCCATCTCATCAATGTCGGCAAAAGGTCTTTCAGAAAATTTGATGATATTTTTATGTCCAAAATGATGATCAGAAGTAAAGTAAATATTTTGCATATTATTTTTGGAATTCAAATCCTTTACGAGAATTCTTAATGGTTATTTCAGATTCAATTTTAATCCCGCAATTGAATTTCTGTTGAAGAAGGAGCTTATTGTGTTGTGTTTTCTTAATGCCTAAATGGTGAAATGAAAAACCTTGAGTAGTGGATTAACTTCTTTTAAAACGATTGATAAGAACAGTTGAATGTTCCGTTAGAAACAAGCTTACTTTCCCCTGCATCATTTTCTACTTTAAAACGAAATTCTCCTTTCATTCTTTTACTATCTGAATCCATTTCTTCAAATAGTATAAAATTCAAATGATCGGCAACCAGATTTGAATAGCTCGCATCATTTTTTCTATACTCCAACAATTCGAATTCCAATTGTTCATTCAGGGCAGTAACTCTTGTATGTATTCTAACTATAGATTCTTCTCCTTCAATGACTAAAATCATTTTATTGATGTTTTCATCGTGCACAGCTGCAATGCCACAACTCTCACCACTCGCTGTTTGGAATTCAGAACCATCAGGATTGTGCATAGTTTGAAAGATGACATCTCCGACAATATATTCAGCATAATCTTCTCCACATACATCAACCACCGATTCGGTAGGGTTTTCTTCATTATCAGAACAACTAGAAATGAAGATCATTCCAATCGCCCACAAAAAGTAAACTAGATTTTTCATTCAAATTTATTTTAATAGCACATTACCCAAATTACAGATTCTATATTGATTT
>JAHDDD010000431.1 GCA_020629535.1 Saprospiraceae bacterium | reverse complement strand
CCGATTTAAAGCAGCCCTCCAGGGCTGGCTCCCACTCCCTATTTATCCCGGTTCATCGGGACCAAATCGGGAAGGCTATGCTTCTTTTCACTTGGCTACAAATTGAGGCTATTTCTTCTAAAAATGAAAAGAAAAGCGTGGTTTTAAAATGGACAGACATCGAACTGTCATTGAGTTAGAACTCTCACTATTAGAGCTTGTCGAAGCATCTCACCCTGAACGAAGTTGAAAAGGTAAAAGAAGGAAGCCAACTTTATGGCCCCCCTCTAGCGTTGCGAAAAGATTTTAATCTATTGAATTTTCACTCACGTCGGTTTGACGGTATGCACCAAGTACAACCTTTCTTCCTTCTGAGTAAAGTAGTTTTGCGACAGCTCTTGTATCTTTCATTATTTGAGAACCATCAGTATCAGGATATACTTCTTCAAAGAGTTCGTCATAGTCGCGCGTTATGTATTGCCCCATATCTTTATAAATGTCTACTGTAACATTATTGTGTGGCAACTCTGCACCATAGGGAAATATTTGAGAAGCAAAAACCCAACCTTCGAGTAGATCTTTTTCAATGGCTTTTTTGTGAAGAGGCTTCCAATATTGCTCTTCTACAGCCAGATGATCAAGCCTGTTTTTTCCTTTCTCAAGTTTGAAATAATTATATACTTGAAAATCTCGGTCTTCCAATTTTGTGTCAAAGATGGCTCCTCTTGATTCCCAAACTTCCGAGCGAACCATTTTCCTTAGAGCACTGGTTTTGTCAAATATCTTCATCTCTTCTTCGGTCAACAATTCATTCAAGTCTTCTGGGAATGGCCCCGCCGTCATGTAATCTCCCAATTTTGCTTCATTAGAAAATGATGTTCTGGTTACAAAATCATAATCGGAATTTGCAGAAAAGGTCACGGACAACAATTGCCATTCGTCAACAGCCCCACGATCTACATTATATTGATGAATTTTCTGCCATACCTTTTCAAGTGCTACATAATCCTTTTCATTTCCCGGTTCTACTTTCATGTAGTCAATCAGGTGCACCCACGGTTCATCATTTTCCTGACCAAACATTTGAAAAGTAAAAAGGAAGAGCAATAGCAAGCAGAGTTGCTTTGGAAAATTGTTCATAATTTGAATTTAAAATATTAGATAATACTCTACCTCAGTATTTTCTCATTCAAATATTATAGAAACTTTTCGGAGAATTTTTAAAAGCTAGTAAGAAGAATTGCAATATAATCCTTATTCCGATAAAAGTAAATGCCTGAGTTTTTATTCCTTGATAAAATCAAATTTTTCCAAAATTTTGATGATCAAATAAGAACCGGCCGTGAGAAAAAACATGGCAGTCACCATGGCGAGATACCATTTAACGGTCCACTGAAGTGCAACTTTTATTCGTTGTGTGATACTTATTTTTTGAATTTCCCCTTCGGTCATCGAAAATTTAACGGTGCAAAATTCGTTCTCTGAATCGAAGTCTCCCAGGCTGACTCCCAAAGATTGAAGTTCTTTTTCGATCTCAAGAATTCGATTTTCCAATTTCACATACTCGTCTATTTGTCCACCTTTGGTTTTAAGTTCAATCAGCGAATTTCGAATTTTTTCAAGCGATAATTTCTTTGCCTTCAATGTTCTGTATTCATTGGTCTTATCTGTTTTTGTGATTTTCTTCGAACCTACTTTGCCAATTTTGATCAATTGATTATATAGTTTATCAAAGTTGTCTGGTGGTACGCCAATCATCAGATTCAGCACCTGACTTCCTTTGTTTCCACTTTTCTGTTCATATTGAATCAATGCATCAAAGTCCTTTATTTTTTGTCTGGTATTTTTTTCATCGTCTTCAAAGGCACTTGACTTGGTTCCTATTTCAGCGATCTTCTCATACTTCTGATCGACGGTTGCAGGCATCGACGATGATACTGATTTTGCCTTGTACTTGGTCGATGCGTAGTTCCTGTTTCCTGATGAAAATGCGTTTAACAGTCCATAAGATTCACTTGAATTATAATTTACCGGCACATACAGATATCCGTGAATAAATCTAAAAATGAAAAGTACAAAGAAAAGTAAGAGACCGTAGCGGATCAATTTTCTAAAGGTCGTTCTCGTTGATGAATTCATAATGCGCTTTGTATAAGGTGACACTAAAGTTAAGCAGATTAAAGTTGCCTAAGAAGAAAATGGGCTGAATTACAAATCAACCAAGATAAATAACCGATAAACGGGAAAAAGTCGAATAAAATTGACACAATGGAAGCGAACTACCAAATTGAGGTGTTTTATTATACGAAGTCAATACCGCATACTCAGAGTATAATACTTTAAATATATTTGCAAATACAAATTCGCATATGTACAGATTATCATTTCTGATGATTGGAACTTTTGTTCTTGTCAATAATTTGGTGGCCCAATGGCAGCAATCCCCAATTTTAGATCCATTCTACAAAGCCTCCATCGTCCCCAAGTGGCATGATCTGGATGGAGATGGCTTACCAGACATAATTAACTATGATGCTGAAAATCAATTGATATTCTGGAACAAAAATTTGGATGGCACATTTGGCCCTTCGAATATTATCCAAAGTAACATTGAGTTAAAAGATGAAAAAATTCTGGTTCAGGACTACGATTTTGATGGTGACTTGGATTTGATAGGAGACCTAAGTAAATCTTTCGGCGAAGATTACTATTGGTCATTGATGAGCAATGATGGCGAAGGAAATTTCACAACACAAGAATACCGTAAGCCAAAGCAACGGACCACCTTATTATGCGGTGGGTGATATTGATGGCGACG